>DATGSA010000370.1:0-8984 GCA_035303085.1 Flavobacteriaceae bacterium | reverse complement strand
GCTTTATAAGCTTCCTTGATAATTTTTCCGAAAGAAACGATAGTTACATCTTCGCCTTCTCGCTTGATATCGGCTTTTCCAATTGGGATGGTGTATTCTTCTTCGGGAACTTCCTCTTTATCGCCATACATCTGCTCACTTTCCATAAAAATCACCGGGTCGTCATCGCGAATCGCAGATTTTAAAAGGCCTTTGGCATCATACGGATTAGAAGGAACAATCACTTTTAAGCCCGGCGTATTGGCGTACCAATTTTCAAAAGCTTGGGAGTGTGTGGCACCCAACTGACCTGCTGAAGCTGTTGGTCCGCGGAAAACGATGGGGATATTAAACTGCCCACCCGACATTTGTCTCATTTTGGAAGCGTTGTTGATAATTTGATCAATAGCCACCAAGGAGAAGTTGAAAGTCATAAATTCTATAATGGGACGGCATCCGTTCATCGCACTTCCCACACCGATTCCACTAAATCCGGACTCAGAAATTGGGGTGTCGATTACGCGCTCGGGTCCAAATTCATCCAACATCCCTTTTGAAGCTTTGTAGGCTCCGTTATATTCGGCTACTTCTTCGCCCATAAGATAAACGTTTTCATCTCTGCGCATTTCTTCGCTCATGGCCTCGGCAATGGCCTCTCTAAATTGAATTTCTCTCATAATTTGTTTTTATAAGGATGACAAAAGTAATCATTAAGCTGTTTAAAAGCTATAAGTTTCACAAAAATTTTACGAGCAATACTCCTTAAGGTCTTACAATTAATTATATTTGCGACAATTGATTAATGAGTTAGAACTCAATATAAAAATATATATATAATGAAAATTTTAGTTTGTATCAGTCATGTTCCCGACACGACTTCAAAGATAAATTTCACGGATAACGATACCAAATTTGACACTGATGGAGTGCAGTTTGTTATTAATCCCAATGATGAATTTGGGCTTACGCGTGCCATGTGGTTTAAAGAAAAGCAAGGGGCGACTGTTGATGTTGTAAATGTCGGTGGAAAAGAAACCGAATCAACTTTGCGCAAGGCTTTGGCTATTGGTGCCGATAATGCGATTAGAGTAGACACACCTGCCACCGATGGTTTTCAGGTTGCTAAACAATTGGCGAAAGTGGCCAAGGATGGAGATTATGATTTAATCATTGCCGGTCGTGAATCTATCGACTATAACGGTGGAATGGTTCCGGGAATGTTGGCTAAACTTATCGGTGCAAACTTTGTAAATACTTGTATCGGTATTGAGATTGAAGATGAAAAGGCGACGGTGATTCGCGAAATCGAGGGCGGTACAGAAACGATAACTTCCGGATTGCCACTAGTGGTTGCCGGTCAAAAAGGAATTGTAGAAGAAAGCGATTTGCGTATTCCCAATATGAGAGGAATTATGATGGCGCGTAAAAAACCGCTTAATGTGGTAGATGCTGAAGAAGTTGAAGCTAAAACTGAAGCAGTGAAATTTGAAAAACCCGCTCCAAAAGGAGAAACAAAAATGATCGATCCGGATAATCTTGACGAATTAGTCGATTTGCTTCACAACGATGCCAAGGCTATATAAAGTCAGTTCAGGAGTTTAATTAAACTCGATTTTTACAATTTTAAAATAAGAAATAATTATGTCAGTTTTAGTATATACAGAATCAGAAAACGGAAAATTTAAAAAAACCACTTACGAGACGGTTTCCTATGCGAAAGGCATTGCCGATGAAATGGGAACTTCTGTTACCGCGGTGGCGATCAATGCAGATGATGTTTCTGCTTTGGGCACTTACGGAGCAGACAAAGTCTTGACGGTTTCAAATGATAAACTCAGCAAATTCAATGCAGAAGCTTATGCCGATGTGATTGCACAAGCTGTCAAGAAAGAGGATGCAAAAGTGGTCGTAATCGGACAATCGGCTAACGACAAATACTTAGCACCGTTATTAGCCGTTGATTTGGAAGCGGGCTATGCTTCCAACGTAGTAGCATTGCCTGAAAGCACCGATCCTTTTCAAGTGAAAAGAACTGCGTTTACCAACAAAGGTTTTAACATCACTGAAATCAGTACCGATATCAAGTTAGTGGGGATTTCTAAAAATGCGTATGGTTTGAAAGAAAATCAAGCGGAAGCTACTGCTGAAGAATTTGAACCACAATTGGGCGAAGAAGATTTTTCTATCAATATCGAATCGGTTGATAAAGCAACTAACAAAGTGACGATTGCCGATGCAGAAATTGTTGTTTCCGGCGGACGTGGATTAAAAGGTCCTGAAAACTGGGGGATGTTAGAAGAATTGGCCGACGTGTTGGGTGCTGCTTTGGCTTGTTCAAAACCGGTAAGTGACATGGAATGGAGGCCACACGAAGAGCACGTTGGTCAAACCGGAAAACCTGTGGCGAGTAATCTTTATATCGCTGTAGGAATTTCGGGAGCTATTCAGCATTTGGCAGGAGTTGGTGCTTCGAAATATAAGTTGGTAATCAATAACGATCCGGATGCTCCTTTCTTTAAAGCAGCAGATTATGGAGTAGTGGGAGATGCTTTTGAAGTAGTTCCAAAACTCACCGAAAAAATAAAAGCTTTTAAGGCGGAAAATGATTAATTCGTAAAACTTTCAATTTTAATCTTTCTTCATATACTAAATGTGTGTGGAGGAAGATTAATTTTTTGTAACTTGTCGGTAGAACTTTAATTGAAGATCCATCAAATTTTGGATCGGTTTATATTGAATAACTTATTAGGAATATGAGTTTAGTGCGTTTGAATATTAAGGGAATTTCTTATAGCCAAACCCAAAATGGGGCTTATGCTTTACTGCTGAGCGAGCTTGATGGAGAGCGTCAATTGCCGATTGTGATTGGTGCTTTTGAAGCGCAGTCTATTGCGATTGCTTTGGAGAAAGACATTAAACCTCCGCGACCGTTAACCCACGATTTATTTAAAAATTTTGCGGATGAATTTAAGATTAAAATCAAACAAGTGATTATTCACAAGTTGGTGGATGGGGTTTTTTATTCCAGTTTGATTTGTGAAAGAGATAAAATCGAAGAAATAATTGACGCGCGAACCAGTGATGCTGTTGCTTTGGCATTGCGATTTGAAGCGCCGATCTTCACCTACAAAAATATTTTAGACAAAGCGGGAATTCATCTGAGAACTGATACACAAGGCACTTCTCCAGCTAAAGGTAAGGATCCGGTTAGAAAGAAAACCACGAGAAAAAAACAAGTTAAACCCCAAGGAAAACTCGAGGATAAAACTTTGACACAGTTGAAAAAAAACCTTGAAAAAGCGGTGGCTAATGAAGACTACGAAACAGCTGCCAGATTGAGAGACGAAATCTCGAAAAGAGAGTAGCGCTTATTCCGATTTCACGCCCATAGTATTGAGGAAACTATAGAATTCTTCTCATTTCAAATTTACCATTTTATTTCTGGACTCTTTCCCGAAAAAAAGTTGGAAATCAGTGCTGAAAATAAGATAATAAGGTTTAAATCAGGGTTTTGGCGTAGTTGTTACTAAGGTAATAAGGTTTGTATGAAATCGGGTTTGAATTGAATTGTCTGCTAAGAGAAAATGTGATTAACCGCAGGATTCATCCTGTGGAAAAAACCTGAAATCACATCGGCTCGAAGGGCGGCACTAATGCTATAACTATGAGTGACGTGCAATTTTTTATCGGTCGACTAAAGCAGACTGTAATAAATGTTGGCTTTTTGTCAAATTAAAGCAGCCTGAGAATGTTAACCTTCACGTAGAAAACCAGTCCATTTTTCTCTAAATAACGCTATAGCTAATTACCGTTGGATTTACCCAATGGGTTTAGTTATTTCGGTCAATGTCGGACTTTAGCCTAATTTGAACACGGCTGTTAGGCAACTAGAAATTATTAGTCTTTTCAAAATCGTTTTTTAAATAACAATTTGAGGATTAAAACGCTCGAGATTCAATTCCCTAAACCCTCTTGTTACTGTCCTGAATGTCCCCATTGTTTGATAGCAATTCTTTTACGAGATCTAAATTACCTTAATGACAAAGATTGACTGTTGTATAAAATAAACTTTGTTGCCTTATTCTCAACGTAATACATTGCGTGTGTTCATATGCTTTTGTTATAATATTTATGGCAATAAGAAGAAATAAAATTTGAAAACAGGAATAAGTTCTATTCCGATTGGATTACTAGCGGAAGTTTGAAATTAGAAGAGACTGGGACGCCGCGTTTTTCTGCGGGATATATTTTTGGTAAACTCGATACGGCTTCATTTAACCAATCTTCTAATTCGGGAATTTGTTCGGCTAACTCTGCTGAAATTTCAACTTTCTTCAAGGAGGTTTCTCCTCGATTGGAGATATAGATTTTTAATTCTAATTCCTCTCGAATAGAATCTTTTAAAGAAACTTCGTGTTCGGCCAGCACTTCAAAAATATGTTTGGAGAGTTCATTTTCAAAACATTGTTTTTTATTGGATTCGATGGTGATATCTTCACAGGTTTCCAAGGAAGGATAGGAATCGAGATTTTTCCAGTCGATATGTTTTATCTCTTCTTCTACAATATCGGTTGAAGACAGCTTTTTTGTCTCAAACTTTTCACAACCCAAAAGGCTCAAAGCAATAAGAAGGAGTAAAAATCTCTGCATAGTTTTGTAAAAATAAACAATTCCTGAAAAGTTTACCTTTTAAATTTCACTTTCCATTTCAAGGAATTCGACGGAGTTCAATATTAAACCGGAAGCCGGTGCTATGTAGGTCATAACAATATTATTCTCAGGTTTTAGCGATTTTTCAATAAAGTCTAAATCCACCTCTCCTTTTCCAAGTTGAATTAAACCTCCCATTATCAGTCGAATTTGATGGCGTTTAAAACCTGCTGCTCGAATTTTAAGGAAATAGCTTTTCTCCGGAAAAAAGTTGGCCGTGAGTAAATCGTTTTCGAGAATTTTACAAGTTAATATTTCTCCTTCTGTTTGGGTTTGTGGCGAAGGACGATAGACATAAGATCGTAAATCGTGTTTTCCCTCGAACAACTTGGCTGCTTTTCGCATGGAAGCTAAATTGAGTTCTTCGACAATATTCACCATAAAGGGAGCACAAAAAGGATGATGTTTTTGGCCGAAATTGAAAAAATACAAATATTCTTTAATTTGTGGATGTTGGATGATATTGAAATCTGCATCGGTTTCGGTAATTTCTAAAGCCCGAATATCCTGTGGTAAATTTCGGTTGAATAATGGGAAAAACTCTTCCAAATCCAACGGTTCATCATTTACAAATAACTCGACGTAAGTTCCATTTACAGAAACCATTGCATCGGTTCTTCCGGCGGCGAGAATTTTAAACTCGCTCGATCTTTTTAAAATTTTTTTGAACACATAATTGGTCGTTCGATGAACCATGTGTTCCACTGTTTTGAGTTGCGGTTGTCTTTGCCATCCGTGATAGCGAAATCCCAAATATTGAAGTTTGATTAAATAATAATAACGCGTTGGTTGCATATAGTTTATTCTATTAGTGAAACACCATTCATGTCTGTGGTCAGCACGTCAGACATATAATCAAAAAACGGTCTTAATGCTTGATAATAATCGGTTACCGTGGTGGCAAAGTCTTCAGAAAGTACTTCTTTATCGGAAAATTGATGTCTGAAAATCCATTGTTTGTAATTGATCAAGTCGATATCGGGATGTTCTCTATTGAAACCTCTCGGGGCGGTTTTTAGCGTTTCGCCTTGCATTTCGTGCCAATGTTTTTTGAAGTTTTTGTCCTCGAGAATTTCGCGAACTTCTGAAGAATCCAGTTCCCATTCTTTTCTGACGCGTTTTAGATCTGCGCTGTTGGGTTTCCAAAATCCACCACCAATTTGAGAATTATTTCCCGGTTGAATATGGATATAATAACTCCCTCTTAATCCAGGTTTACGCCGAATAAAAATAGCGGCAAAATGTTTTTTATAAGGCGTTTTATCCTTTGTAAATCGAAGATCACGGTAAAATCGGTAAGCTCTCGTGCGCTGAATATCATCTTGTTTGTTTAATAATAATTCAACTTGTTGGTAAAATTGTTTCATTTGGTTTTCTATGGCTTTAAACTCCTCTTTCCGTTCATTAAACCATTCGCGATTGTTATTTTCTTTGATAGCACTTAGAAATTCCAGTGCTTCTTTCGGAATTGTTTGCATAAAATCTGCTTGTCAAAATTTGAAAAACAAAATACGGAATAATTTTGGGAATTGGGAAGTCTGATGAGTTTTTACGGGCGCTTTTCCAAAGTTCTCGAATCTTCCCTTGTGCTTTGAAAAAATTTGGGATGCAAATCAATCACAGTGATTTTTAAACCTAAAACCCAGTTATACATTAAGAAAAGAGTAGAACTAAAAGTTGTTAAATCAATCCCCTATATTTTCGCATAAACCATTCTATAGCTAAGGATAATGCAATGATAAAAAGCAAATACCACCAATCGACTAAAGGAGAAGTAATGGTTTTTGATTTTTGAATGGGTTTGTAATCTTCATTGTTCAATAAATTTCGAATCAGTTCTTCTTTCGTATCCAAAAACTGCAAAGGTTCCTCGGTCAGACTTTGTAGTTTCTGGGCATTGGCATTTAAAAATTGTTTTTCTATATCAAAATCAATGATGGTAAATTCTCCTGTTTCGCTTAGGTTTTTTCCTTCTATTTTCACCTTAAAGCTGTATTCGCCGGCTTCTAAACTGCTGAGGTTTAGCTCGTATCTGTTGTTTTTTAAAAGGAAAGGAAATTCTTGGGTTTTATCGGTTTCTTTATGGGTTACTTGCGCGGAAATCTTAGCACGAGGATCAAAATTATAAGTTTCATCGAAATAATGAGCTTGGAAAATAATTTTTTCTCCGGAGTTATAGAAGGATTTAAAATCTAAGCTCAATCTTTCTTTCCTTTTGTCGGAAGCTAAATACTGAATAAGTTTTCCGGTGAATTCATCAAAATCTTCAAAACCGCCTGAATCGACAAAAGCTTTTCCTCTCCATTGCCAGAAATTCTCTCCAAACAAAAACCCAAATCTGCGATCACCTTCTTCGATGGTAGCCAACAGTGGAAGATCACTCTCATAACCTTGAATGCTTTGAAACAACATAGTTTGATAAGCCGATTTCATATCAATATCGCCAAACTGATCTAATAACGGTGGATAATCATCAAACCCCAAATCTTCTATCTGGAAGTTGGTATAATTCGGATTGTAAACCGGTAGAAACTCTTCGGTTTGATTGGTGATTTCCTTTTTGAAAAAATCTTGTTGCTGATTTAAAAATCGATAATCGGTTTTTGTTCCCGTTACAATTAAAGCGTTCATTTCCAGTTGTTCAATTTGTCCCAAAGCATGTTCAAAGCGCTGATCCGGTTGAAATAAAATCACCAATTGATATTCGCCGAAATCTATTTCCGGATCGTCGGTATATTTGATATCAACACTTCGTTGCTCATTGGTTTCTATCGATTTTTTAAAGGCTCCTAAATCCGGATGTATAAAACCGGATAAAACCAAAATATTGGTCTGTTGGTCGATGACTTCCACAGCGAAGTTTTGTGAATTGTTTGCGGTATTTTTTTCATCTGGCAAGGTTTCAATCACCGCTTCATAGGTGTGTACACCTACGCTTTTCGCTTCCAGTTCTGCCTGGACAATTTCGGCGTTATTGTCTTGATCAAAATTTAAAGTGGTAGAAAATAAAGTTTGATTTCCTTGTTTGATGCTGAATTGTTTAGCAACTTCTTGATCTCCGTCGTAATTGACAAATGCTTCAACCGGAAATTTATTGTTTAAAAATGCATAGCGATTGACATTTAAACGGTCTACTCTTAAATCTGCATAAGAAGTGGTATCGCCCACCACCACGGGATAAATCGATTGTGCATAATCTGTGGCTTCATAAACATAATCTCTACCCATAGTCTGATTTCCATCCGAGATTAATATGGTGGGAGCAGTTTGCGATTTATACAGGTTTTTTAAATTGGAAAACACCGAGCTGATATGGGTTTGTCCTTCTGAAAAATCGAACGTGTCGCGCTTTTCAAATACTTCTCCAAAAGTGTAAATGTCAAGGTCAAACTTGTCGGTTAGATTTGAATTGGATTGCAAACTTTCCACGAAATTTTTAACAGCTTTTTCTTGTTCAAACTCAGCGATAGAACGAGAGTTGTCAACAGCCATCACCAACGACGGTTTTTCAATGTTATAGCTTTGTTGTTTAATTTTCGGATTGACCAAAAGCAAAAAGAGGCTGAAATACGTTACGAATCTAAGCAAGGCATAAATCCACCAATTTTTTTGACGTTTTTTGAGAAAGTATTGCCACATCGCCAAACCGGCAGCAACAATGGCAGCTAAAATAATCAAAAGTAGAGTAGTGGTCGGCATAAAATATTTGTCCTTCTGCTAAATTTAGAAAGTGAAGCTTTAAACTTCAATTTATAATCAGGTCAATAATAAGCAATTTCATTCAGAACTTTTACCAACCGGAAGTTTTTCAATTAAAAAACGTTGCAGTAATTAAATCTCGAAAGTTTTTTTATCGGTTTGTGGAAGGTTTATACTTTAAGAAAAATAAAATCTGTTCCTAAGGTATTGGTAAATAATGCGGTTTATATGGGTGGGATTTATATTTTTGCACAAAATAATTTTGGATGCCACAGTCGATTTATATAAATAAAATCAAGCTCTTTGAAGCTGACTTGAAAAAGGTAAAGAAACAGCTATTTGCTTCAAGTATGTTGAGATTGACGGTCTTCTTATTGATGGCTTTTGGCGTTTACCTTTTATGGGGACAGTTGCAATGGATTTTAATCGAGTTGATCGTTGGATTTGCATTGTTTTTAAGCTTGGTTTCGAGACATGTAGGACTTCAACAAAAGCGAAACCGTTTGGAGGCATTAATTCATATCAACCAGACTGAAGTTGAAGTATTGAATGGAAATTATGCGCACTTGCCCGATGGAGAAACCTATCAAAATACG
>DATGSA010000369.1:0-9203 GCA_035303085.1 Flavobacteriaceae bacterium | reverse complement strand
GTCATAAAATCATCGAAGAAAGTGGATTGCCGATTTCATTTGGGTTGTCTCAAAATAAAGTGGTTTCAAAAATAGCTACTGATGAAGCAAAACCCAACAATCAAAAAATCGTCAATTTCGGAGAGGAGAAATCTTTTCTGGCACCGCTTTCTGTTCGGAAAATTCCTTTGGTTGGAAAGAAGACCTATCAGAATTTATTGCATTTAGGCGTAAGAAATATCCGAACCATTCAGGAAATGCCGGTAGAACTTCTGGAACGCGTATTGGGAAAAAACGGGCGAACAATCTGGTTGCGTGCCAATGGAATTGATCATTCTCCGATTATTCCTTTTCACGAACGAAAATCTATTTCGATGGAGCGAACTTTTAATAAAGATACCATCGATGTAAAAAGATTACAAGCCAGTATCCAGGCGATGGCGGAGAGTTTAGCGTACCAACTGCGAAATGGCGGAAAATTAACTTCGGTGGTCAACGTGAAAATTCGATATTCCGATTATAAAACCTACTCCAAGCAATCGACGATTCCCCACACCAGCGCTGATCATATTTTAGTAGCCAAAGCTTTGGAGTTGTTTCAGAAACTGTACCAACGGCGAGTGCTAATTCGATTGATAGGCGTGCGGTTTTCCGGATTGGCAGACGGCCATTATCAAATCGATTTGTTTGATGATTCCGAAAAAATGCTCAACCTCTATCAATCTCTCGATAAAATCAAAAATAAATATGGCGAAAGAAGTATTTATAAAGCCTCAACCATGCACGCCCATTCCATCGCCCGAATGTCAAATCCATTCAACGGCGAACCACCGGTTCTACTGGCGCATAGGAAACGGTGAGGGAGTAAACCTGTGAACAAGTGAAGGAGTGAAGAAGTTTATACGAAAAATTATTTATTAACTTAAAACCATAGAGAGATGAAAAGCCACAAAGACCTTATTGTTTATCAGAAGTCATTAGACTTAGTTGTAAGTATTTATAAAACTACAGCAAACTTTCCGTCCGCTGAGAAATTTGGATTGATTAGTCAATTACGAAGAGCGGCTGTATCAGTTCCATCCAATATAGCAGAGGGAGCAGGTAGAGAAAGTAAAAAGGAATTCGTTCGTTTTCTATATATAGCAGTTGGATCGCTAAATGAAGTAGAAACACAATTAGAAATCGCAAAACGACTCAAGTTTACCGAGGATATAGTAGCATTAAATAAAATCCTACTGCATATAAAGCGAATGATATTAAAGTTAATCAAATCTTTGAAGGAATGAGAAGGAGTGAACAAGTGAACCAGTGAAGAAGTGAACCAGTGAAGAAGTAAACGAGTAAACAAGTTCACAGGTTCACAAGTTCACAGGTTCACCACTCACCAACAAAAATGATTTACCTCAATTCACATACCTGGTATTCTTTGCGTTATGGGACTTTTTCCGAGGAAGAGTTATGTGTTTTGGCGCGAGAAAATGGTGTAAAAAATTTGGCGGTGACGGATATCAATAGCAGTACCGCTTGTTTGCAATTCAGTAAGATTGCTCCGCAGTATGGAATTAAACCGTTGGTGGGAATTGATTTTAGAAATGGAAACCGACAGCTTTATGTCGGAATTGCTAAAACTAATCAGGGATATAAAAATCTGAATGATTTCCTATCGGTTCACCTCCATAAGAAAACTGATTTTCCGGAAGAAGCGCCAAACTTAGAAGGTTGTTATTTTATTTATCCTTTTAAAGAAGTATTGAGACGAAACAAAACTACTTTTAAAACGAATGAATTTATCGGGATTTCTATCGAATCTATTAGGAAACTGAAATTCTCTTCTTATAAATCCTATACCGATAAACTCGTTTTTCAACAACCCGTCAGCATTCGCAATAAAAGAGATTATAATGCGCATCGCCTGTTGAGAGCAATAGATTTGAATATTGTGTTGAGCAAACTCCCCAAAGAAGAACAAGCGGATTTTACCGATAGAATTTATACCGAAGAAGAAGTGAAATTGGCATTTACAGATTTCGAATCCATTTTAGAAAACACAAAGCGACTGGCTGAAAATTGTAAGGTGAATTTTGAATTTGGCTCAAATCTGAATAAAAATTTACAGACTTATTTTGGAACCAAAGAAGAGGATGCTGAAGAGATTCGAAAGTTGGTCAAAAAGAAACTTTTATATCGATATCCAAATCCTTCTTTTTCAACTTTAAGACGGGTCATTAAAGAATTGCAAGCGATTATTAACTTGGGGTTTGTCTCGTATTTTTTGATCAACCTCGATATCATCGAATATGCGAAATCTAAAAACTATCCTTACATCGGGAGAGGAAGTGGTGCCAATTCTGTCATAGCTTATATATTGGGAATCACCAATGTAGATCCCATCGAATTGGATTTGTATTTCGAAAGATTTATCAATCCCAATCGCAGTTCCCCGCCCGATTTTGACTTGGATTTTTCTTGGAAAGACAGAAATGACATCACCCGTTATATTTTTGAGCGATTTCCAAATACAGCGCTAATGGGAACTTATGTAACTTTTAAACGACGTGCCGTGGCGCGTGAACTGGGGAAAGTTTTCGGTTTGCCTAAAGCCAATATCGATAAAATTTCTGCCAGATATTTTAAGTTTGAACAATTAGATAAACTGGAGAAATTAGTTATTCGGTACAGTCGTTATATCCAAGGATTTCCAAATTACCGCAGTGTGCATTCCGGTGGAATATTGATTCTGGAAAAACCGGTTCATAATTTTGCAGCTACATTCCTTCCGCCTAAGAATTTTGCAACTATTCAAATCGACATGCATATTGCTGAAAATGTTGGGATTCATAAATTCGATATTCTGGCACAAAGAGGATTGCCGAAAATCACCGATGCCATTGAAATCATCAAAGAAAATCAACCCAATGTAGAATTAATCGATATTGATGAGGTGAATCAATTTAAGGAAGATCCAAAAATCAACAACCTGCTAAAAACCGGAGATTGCATGGGCGTATTTTATGTAGAATCCCCTGCGATGCGCGGATTGTTGACCAAGCTTCAAACCGATAACTACTTAAATCTTGTGGCTGCCAGCTCGATTATCAGACCCGGCGTATCCAGTGGCGGGATGAAAGCGGAATACATCAAACGTCATCGAAATCCTGAAAAACGAAAAGAAGCACATCCTGTTTTATATGAAATCATGCCGGATACGTATGGAGTGATGGTTTATCAGGAAGATGTGATGAAAGTTGCTCACTTTTTTGCCCGGTTGGGATTGGATGATGCCGATGTGCTCAGACGCGGAATGAGTGGCAAGAAAACCGCTAAAGGACAAATGGAAAAATTGGAAAATAAATTTAGAAAAAACTGTCGTGTTTTGGGATATGATGAGGAACTGATTGAAAGCGTTTGGACACAAATTTCCTCTTTCGCCGGATATGCTTTCCCAAAAGGTCATTCCGCTTCTTATGCTGTGGAGAGTTACCAAAGCTTGTATTTAAAATGCTATTTTCCGTTGGAGTTTATGGTTGCGGTACTCAACAATGGTGGAGGTTTTTATAGTGTAGAAACATATTTACAGGAAATCCGCAATTGTGGAGGAAAAGTCCAAGCTCCTGATATCAATAAAAGTGAACACTCCACAATCATTGAAGGTGAAAATATTTATCTGGGATTGGGTTATCTCAAAGAATTAGAAAGTAAAACCATTCAGCGTATCCTCGAAAATCGCAACTTTTTTGGTCTTTTTAATTCATTGGAAGATTTTATTGATCGCGTAAAAATTTCTCTGGAACAAATTCGGATTCTAATTCGAATTAATGCATTTCGATTTACGGGAAAAGACAAACACAATTTGCTTTGGAAGGCGTTATTTATTTTGGAAAAGAATAAAAGTTACACCAATCAAGAAAAACTATTCAAAAGTCAATCGACAGAATTTCAACTCCCAACTTTTGAGCATTCTTATTTAACCGATGCGTATGATCAGTTGGAATTGCTCGGTTTTCATTTGATTCATCCTTTTAAGATGTTGAAACACAAAATTGAAACTCGAACAAGAGCAAATAATTTTAAAAACTATATCGGGAAAACAGTTGTGATTTACGGCTATTTGATTTGTATAAAAAGAACGCGTACTTCCAATAATCGCATGATGTATTTTGGGACTTTTTACGATTATGAATTTGGCGTATTCGACACCGTTCATTTTCCCAATATTACCAATCGCTATCCCGTTCACGGGAAAGGAATTTACAAATGCACCGGAAAAGTAACCGATGAATTTAACTATCTCTCTCTGCAATTGCATTCGATTTATAAGATGCCGATTAAAAATGATCCGAGATTTGTTTCGCAATATTGAATAAATTTAGAAAGAAAATAGAAGCTTTAAACTTGTTTTAGCTTAATAAACTACCTACTTAAAATGTGCATTATGAAATTATAATTGATTTTAAGGCTTGTTAATTTTAGTTTAATCAATATGTTTTTGTACTTTTACGTGTCAATCTATAAAAAGTAGATTGCAGTTAATTGTTGTAAGGTCTTAAATCGGAATTCTTACTTTTTAAAAACGACAGAACCAACAGCAATTTAGAAGATTTAATCTAAAAACTAACTATTTAAAATCTTATATTATGGAAAACCAACCAGGCAGAGACGAACCGCAAACTTCAGCAACTGATGCTCAAGTTACGGGTGAAAGCGCGTCGAAAGGAAAAAACATTGCAATCATCAGCTATATTACAATTATCGGTTTGATCATTGCTTTTATTATGAATAGCGATACAAAAGATCCTTTTGCCACATATCATATCAGACAATCTTTGGGAATTGCACTAACAGGCTTGGCTTTAAGTCTTATCAATGTAATTCCGATTTTAGGGTGGATTATCAGTATCGTAGGATCTTTACTTTTAATTTATCTTTGGGTGATGGGCTTAATCAATGCGATTAACGGCAAAGAAAAACCCGTCCCTTGGTTAGGTGAAAAATACGAAGAATGGTTTAAAAACATTTAAAACAAACCGATACAAAATTTTAAAGTAAGAGTTATTCTCAGAAATATCACTCTTCCTAACCTAAACAAAAATCCGTCTTTTGACGGGTTTTTAATAATAGTGGAGATCTTGATTTGGTTGAAGTGATTTTTCTTTTTTTTAATTAATTACCGTTGGACGGGTTTAGTTATTCCGATTTATTTCGGGCTTTAGCCCAACTTGAGTCCAGCTGTCAAGCAATAAGAAATCAGTAACCTTTCCATTCAATTTGTATTAAAATCAAAAATATCAACATTAAACCATTATTGATAACAGGAACGTTCCACCAAAAACCAAGAAATTTTCCAAAGCTCTTCCTCTGCAACTATTCACACCTCCCTATATTCTTCTACAAACTCAAATTCAATTTTGAAGGATTTCCTATATTGCGCTAAGGACAAGATTTTCCATGGCGTACAACATTGAAGATAGACGGAAGAAAGCGATCAAGGCTTCTTATTTCAGTATTTTAGGCAATGCTGTCTTGGCGATTGTAAAAGGAGCCGCCGGAATTTTTGGAAATTCCCATGCTTTAATTGCCGACGCCGTCGAATCTACAGCCGATGTATTTTCCTCGTTGTTGGTTTTGTTCGGAATAAAATATTCCAGTCGCCCCCCGGATGAAAATCACCCGTACGGACACGGTCGTATTGAGCCTTTAGTGACTTTTGCAATTGTTGCTTTTCTGGTGGTTTCCGCGGCGTGGATTACATATAACAGTATTCAGAGTATGGGAGAAACTGAAAACCTCCCCAAGAGTTTTACTTTATATGTTTTGGCAGCCATTATTATTTGGAAAGAAATTTCTTATCGCGTGGTGTTGAAAAGAAGTAAGGAGACTGAAAGTTTGACTTTAGAGTCGGATGCCAGACATCACAGAACCGATGCGATCACTTCATTAGTCGCTTTTATCGGAATTTCTATCGCAATAATTACCGAGCATAAACAAGCCGATG
Source organism: Flavobacteriaceae bacterium (assembly GCA_035303085.1). GTDB lineage: Bacteria > Bacteroidota > Bacteroidia > Flavobacteriales > Flavobacteriaceae > JAJYSO01. Next base: position 3,232 of record DATGSA010000369.1, on the reverse strand, counting down.
AGTGGGCTGCTTTAGTAACGGCCGGCGTGATTTTATACAACAGTTATTTGATTTTCCGACCCGCTTTGAGCGAAATGATGGACGAACACCGCTATGACGAACTCACCGATCAAATTCGAGAAGTCTCCAAAACCGTTCCCGGAATTATCTATACCGAAAAATGCCTGATTCGAAAAATGGGAATGCAATATCAAGTAGATCTACACGCGGTAGTCGATCCCGATATTTCGGTTAAAAAAGGACACGATTTGGCACATCGGTTAAAAGATACTTTACTCGAAAAACTGCCGCAAATTCAACATGTCCTCATTCATATCGAACCGGATAATTATCATGAGCAGTGAAATTGAGTTGGGTTTTTAAAATCCCCAATGATAAAAACTCAAATAGCCGTGAAATCAGTTTTTCGGTAAATTATAGAATTTATTACTGTCAAATTTTTCTAAAAAATATAGTGTGAAGTGATTCATCCAGAGAATTTAAAAACTTATGCGATTTTCCATAATCTTATGTTTTTAATGCAAAAACGGTAAGATATTTTTCATTTTAACAAATAAGCTTTTATCATTACTTAAAGTATGTTTATGTTTGAGTGTCATGTTAAAATTATAGAAAGGTCAAGGTTTGTTTTCTCATAATTAGCTTGATGTAATTTTCAAAATAATTGAAATGTATCTATATAAAATATTTAGTCATTCTTTGCCAAAATCGCTGGTCGTTTTAAGAGTTGTTTCTTTTCTCTTTTTCATATGTTTCATTAAAACAACTTCAGTAAGAGCTCAAGAAGTTTATGTGCGTATTTCTCCGGAAGATTGTATCAATTGTAATTTATCTTTATTTCAAGATGTGATTAATCTTTCTGATACGGATTATAAATTTCTTTTTCCAAAAAAATTTGAAGGAAAAAGATTTGAGCGATTTAATGAACTTTATTTCGAAAATAAAATATTGAATCAATCTGTAGTTTTTTCAGATTCTTTATATCAGCAGACCCAAAAACCTTTAAATGATAGAAGTGGCGTTGTTGGTTTTTTTAAAGATCGAATTATTTTTAAAGCCGAGATGGAAGAGATTAGTAATAATGATTTAGAAGAAATCTTTCAATCATTAAGAAAAGTTGAAATGATTTTGGATAGAGATGAATTGGGAATATCTTCCTCCGCAACGATGGAGTTCAATTATCAAAATCCTTTAGGAGTTATAACAGATATTCCTTTTAAAACACTCTTTGTTATTAATAAAAAGGGAGAATATAAATCTATTGAGTTAAATAAAGATGTTTATCAAAAAGTCATAAAAAAACACTCCAATCCAAAGGAATATGATTTTCATTCAAGTCATTTGAAGGAATTAAAATCAATTGGTAAATTTTTTCCTGAATATCCAAGAGTGAAAATCACTGATGATAAGGTTTTTATAAATTATTTTTTGCCTATAATTAAGCTCGTTGAATCAGACACCACTTCGCACAAAGGAGTTTATAACTTGGATATTTTATCCATTACCGATTTTAATAATGACGAAAAAATCTTTAGAAAAATAGATAACGATTTAATAGTAGAAAACTCTTATCTTAATCCTACTCGTGAAAACGTTAATCAACGATTTTTTCCAACTAATGCTTTCTCTTTTTATAATGATCATTTATTCAGAATAAATCAATTGATTTATAATCAGGAAGATGATGAAAAAGATCAAAGCTTCCCCCTTTTTAGTACGTATGAAATAGACAAAAAAGAAAAAATAATTAAATTTGATGACTATTCCGATAAATTAGAAACTTTAGACGTTCAAAAAGATTCTACTTTGAATTCGGACGAAATGATAGTTGAGCTCAGCTTTTTATCGCAAAAAAATTCTATTTTGTTCGAAGTACTTCCTTACGCTATTAATCTTCAAACCAAAAATATTTATAATTTAGATTGGGATCAGAAAATGAATAACATTCACTATCAAGATTATGATATTAATTATAAACAATTACAGTATTGGTCTTCTGAAGATAATTGGAGGGTTTTGGTTATGAAAAAAAACGCCTATTATTTAAACTTATATGATGCTGAATGGAAATTAAAAGAAAATATACCTTTATTTTTTCATTCCAAAAACATTGAAGATGTACGTTTTACAAAGGATTTTATTTACCTTTCTACAGAATCTTATTTTTTGAGAATGCCGAATTTTAGTAAATCATAACCCCGCTGGAACGTGAACTTATCCACTTTGAGAGGATTCTCTCGCGGTCTTTCATTTGCGAAACCTCTGAGAGAACTATTTCAACTAAGCCACTTCTACTTCTTTTTGATTTTTCTTATTGACAAAATAGATCACGACAAATAACCCAATCAAGATAAGTTGTGCAGCAATGGTTTGCAGCGTGGGATAAATTCCCAACCAATCGACACGGAAAATGTCGGGTAAACCGGTGACATCAATCCAACCACTTTCTTGCAGAGAATGAATACCTTTCCCGGTCAAAATAATTGCCAGCAGCAAAATAATCCAAGAAGAATAGCGGAAGAGTTTCCTGACGGAAATCATTTTGGAATATTTTAAAAACAGATAAGCAATCAGTGCAATGACAACAACAGCGGCGATCACGCCAAATCCGATGGCAGTTTGATTTTCCGGACCTGCTTCCAATTTGATAGCTTGCAGGAAAAGAATCACCTCAAAAGCTTCGCGGAAAACGATGACAAATGAAAAAACGGCCAATCCGAACATTTTCTCCGTTTTTAATAAGTCTTCCACTTTTTCTTTGATGAATTTAGTCCATTGTTTGGCGGAGGACTTGCTGTGTAGCCAAAACCCAACATATACCAATACCAAAACCGCCACTAAAGAAATTACGCCTTCCATGACTTCTCGATTTTTACCGCCAAATTGCAGGATATAATCAGATGCAAACCACCCGGCAATTCCGGCTATCACTGCCGTTATCCAGCCGCCATGAAGCCAAGGTAAAGCTTGCTTTGCATTGGCACTTCTAATCAATGCCAAGATTACTGCCAGAATAAGAAAAGCTTCCAAACCTTCTCGTAAGAAAATTGAACCAGCAATTAGAAAGGTCAACCAAAAATTGAGTTGTTGATCTTGCAATAAACCTTCAGCTTCTTCAATCAGTTTAAAAGCTTTCTCCATTTCCGTTTCAAAAACTGCAATACCTTTGTCTTTGCTGAGCACTTGTCTTACTTGAAACATCTGTGCTTCAATTTCCGCAACAAACTTTTTG
>DATGSA010000368.1:0-7208 GCA_035303085.1 Flavobacteriaceae bacterium | reverse complement strand
GGTTATGTAAGCGCTTTAAAAAATCAATAGATTATGCCTGGACAAGTTAGTTAAATTAGTAGATTTGTTTAACACCGCTCAGATTTTATCACTCCTTTTGGTCCTAAACATATATATACGTCTGATAGATTACTTGTTTTTCAATGATTTAGAGTTGGTTATGCGTTTGCGGTAAACTGCTGGAGTTACCTTCTCAATATCTTTGAAAAGCTTATAAAAGACTGACATAGTTTTAAATCCGGATTCTGAAGCAATACCCTCGATGGTGAAATGTTTATAATTTTCATCAGAAAATAATTGTTTACTTTCTTCGATACGTAATTCGTTTATATAATTGTAGAAGGTTTTATTTAAACCATGGTTAAGGGCATGAGAAACCGCATTTCGACTTTTAGAAATTGCTTCAGCCAAATCACTTAAACTGAGATTGGGATCTTTATATAGTTTTTGTTCTTTCATTATTTTTTCAAGCATAACAAGAATGTCTTTATCACTATCATCCTGATTCGAAGTTTGAACTTTATGAAGCACAAAGTCTTTTTTAGAATCCGCCTTAGACGCTGTAAAAATTACAGGATATTTATAAATCATTATTGTTATATAAAATAAACTAATCGCAATTACGGCATGGTATGCCATATATAAAATGTAAGGGTTTAAATAAGCGATTTTAACAATAGTTGATATTCCTCCTAATATAAAGACCAAAGCAAAGCTATAATTGATGACTTGAAACCATTTTAATTTACGACTTTCAATTTCAGAATATTGTTCTTTGAGCATTTGATGGCGTAACCTCAATATGTGATTGGTTTTTATAAAATAGAATGGCCCCAGTATTGTGGCTAAAAAAGAACTTGCCAAGGTTCGAACTTGATACCAATCGTGTTGCCGCATGTAATCTATAGAATAATTGCTATCAAAATAAAGAAATAAAGTAAATCCTATGTAAATATATATAGGCGTAAAATGCAAATGATCAATATTGCGAAAGCTTTTATGTTCGTAAAACAAGTATTTTACATAGAGAAATATTGGTGGGAATAAAGTAAGAGCAAGCATAGGCCCTATAAAAGTCGTAACTGCAACATTAAAGAATGGTTTATCGTGGATAAAAGCAAAAAACCAATAACATGAAAAGCCCCATACTAAGAGGAGTAATGCGAGTAGATTATTTGAAAACGGTCTGTACTTTTCTTTAAGTAATAGATAAATACCTGTAATTGCTTGGGAAGTACCAAAAAGCATTAGAACCGAAAAATAGGATTCTATCAGATATAACATTTAAAACTATATTTTATAAAATGAGCAAATTAGCTAATATGAGGGTAATTTAGTTTATTTAAGAGTAATAGAAAAGATATTGTTTTCTCCTTTAAATTCGTTATCTTTGCAGCACATCTAAAAAAGGTACTGTGGCTGAGTCTGGTTAGGCAGTGATCCGCAAGATCATTTACGGTGGTTCGAATCCATCTGGTACCTCTAAAAAAATAGAAACGGTTGATCAGAGTTTTGGTTGACCGTTTTTTTGTGGATTATTTTCTCCCTATAGGTTTAAAATCGCTCAACTGGCTGACTTCAGGGAAAACAGTCTCAACTTTTTCTTGCATCTGCTCCATTTTGTGAGGAAACATACCACGTGTCATCAGCACAACTCCACACAGGGCGATGATAACACTAATCGTTCTTTTGAATTTATAAATAAGATTAGGCGTAAGTCGGTGATTTAATTTTTTGGCCAAGATAATCTTCAATAGATCGACTATAAAGTACGTAACCAAAATCGCGGCAAAGAAAACAACTATTCGGTTGGGTTGCATATCCATCGTGGGGCCAAAAGCGATAATCAATCCAAGCCAGAACCCCAAAACCCCGATATTGACAAAGTTTAAAAGGAAACCTTTGGCGATATATCCCAACCAATCACCTCTTTTTATTTTCCGTACGTCTTGATCTTTCGGGAGTGGAATAATTTTCTTTTCCTTAATAAAGGTGATTATGCCGTAGGTAATAAGAATAGTACCCCCAAATATGAATAAACCGGGTTCGTCTTTAATACTTTCTAAAAGCCTACTGGTACTGAAATACGCGATTAATAAAAAAGCGAGATCAGCTAAAATTACTCCAATATCAAATACGATTGCTGCCCGAATTCCTTTAATAGCAGCGGTTTCTAAAAGGACGAAAAAAACAGGTCCAAAGAGAAAAGCCAGAACAATCCCTAAAGGAATAGCAGCAAAAACATCTTGTAACATATTGTTGAGCGAAACAATTTAAGCGACAAAGTTATACATTTAAACAGAATAAGCGAGCTTTTTTAACTAAACCTCTAATAAATACATAGTTTAACATCCTGTTATTCTTGGTAAAAGGCTACATTTGTACGTGGAAGTAACCTTGCATAATGAAGAATATATTAAGATTTTCTTTGATAATTATCGGAGCCGGACTAATTGGTTTCGGTTTATACTCCTATTTATTTCCGGAAACTTTTTCTGACACTAAATTAGGAGAAGATCATTATCAAGCATTGGCGATGATGGCTTTTGGAGTGTTGTGCCTCTTGAGCGGATTGGCTTATAAAAGAAGATGAATCCAAGTGTGATTTTTGTTGGCCGATGCTAAAGAATGAGTATCAGGAAAACTTATAATTATTTCTAAATCCACACCAGAAAGACTATCAACACCATTAAAATAGAAATAAAAAAGGTAATCAACGTTTTGAAGCAGCCTTTAGAAACTATGCGCCCTATTTTTTGTTGACGACCACTTTTGGAGGTAGGGATTCCTGTTTTTCGTGAAATATTACGCTTGATTCTTGTAATACCTAAAAACCTTTTCCAAGAAAATCCTCCTCTATTCATTTATCAATTATTATCGGTAAAAACTTTATAAAAACATATCCGGATAAAGTTGCTCTCCTTTCTTCACCGCATATTTATCGAAATCGGTTATCCCTTCGGCTTTTAAAACCTGCTCATCTGTCAAACATTCTCCGTTATAAGTTTCTTTGGTTTTTGTCAAGATGGCAAAAGCAGCATCGGCAACAATAGCCGGTTTTCTGCTCATGTTGGCTAATTTTTCACCGCCCAATAGATTTCTTACTGCTGCAGTGTCAATAGTAGTCATCGGCCAAAGACAGTTGGCAGCCAAGTTATAATCTGCATAATCTTCTGCCCAACCCAAAGTGAGCATACTCATTCCGTATTTTGAGATGGTATATGCAGCACTGTTTTTCAACCACTTTTTATCTAAGTTTATCGGTGGTGACAAGGTGAGGATGTGAGCGTTTTCAGATTTGATCAGGTGAGGCAAACAAGCTTTTCCGGCTAAGAAAGTTCCTCGAATATTAATCTGATGCATCAAGTCGAATTGTTTTGAGCTTAAGTTTTTGGTGTTGTTCAAGTTGATGGCAGAAGCGTTGTTTATCAAAATATCAATTCCACCGAAAGTTTCTACAGTTTTTTCTACGGCTGCATTCACCTGTTCTTCAAATCTAATATCACATTGCACAGGGAGCGCTTTTCCTCCAGCGGACTCTATTTCTTTGGCTACGGAATAAATAGTGCCGCCCAATCGTGGGTCTTCTTCAACTGATTTGGCGGCAATAGTGATATTTGCCCCTGCAGACGCTAATTTTAAAGCAATAGCTCTACCAATCCCTCTTGATCCGCCGGTTATAAAAACCGTGTTATCTTTTAATTTCATAATGAAATAATTTGCAATGATATATAATCCTTTTCAGCTCGAGTGATAGTTTTCCAAATTACTAAAAATCCCGCTCGATAGATAATTGCCAAGAAACGGGAAATATTATTTTTAGTAATGGTTAATTTATGGGAAAACCACTCCGCCGTAAACTGTAGGATCTACTTGTGGAATCTTCGCGTCATAGGTGCTATTTATCGCTTTGATAAACTGATTTGCCAATAAAACATTTCCAATAGGAGTCAAATGCACTCCATCTAAGGAAAAAGCTCCACCGGTAACAAATTCCGTAGTGATTTCTCTTCCATTTATTATCAGTCCTTGCTCGTCCAATTTGCTTAAAAATGAATTTACATCGACAAAAGCTAAATCATTTGCCTGTGCAACCGACTTAATTTTCTGGTTAAAATTTTCTGTAGCGGTTTTAATTTCACTTAATTCATCAGCAGTTAAAACATATTGATCGGGGATAGGGGTCTGAGAACCCAACCCGGCGGCCAACTGATCTTGAGGAACTGACAGTAAAATCAATTCTCCTTCTTGAATTTGTCGCATGCCGACTTGCGGGATATTTTCATCTTCGATAATAAAACCATTAGGTCCTAGTTCAAAAGGCGCCACCAATCCCATATCGATTAAAGGGGCATAAGCATCATTCAAAGCGTCTACTTGTCCTTGATCTTCTAAAACCAATCCGTTATAAGGCACGGTGGTAAAGAATGGAGTAGAGGTAACATCGGGGATATTTGCTATCGCCCCTTTTGCACCGGTAGCTAAAAACCCTTCGATTACAGCATCATAACTGGCAGAAAATCCAACACCTGGCCCACCCTCCATTGGAGTGATTGGCGTGCTTGCTCCACCGGTAGTTGCATATCCCAATACATCGTTATTTCCTATAAAAACAGTAAAAAAACTTGGTTGTTGTGCAACAGCATCGCTGAGCATCGAGGCATTTGCAGGATCAGTGGTCATTCGGGTGAAGAATGGATTAAAGTTTCCTTCGCCATTTGCCGGATTTCCATAACCCGGAAAAACTGCAGTCGTCACCGTAGCTCCGGGAACTCCCATATTATTAAATGGTCCTTCACCTGCCACGCTTGTAGTGAAAATAGACATATCTCCTTGCGGAGCAGCGGGAACAGGGGAAAGTTCCCCATCTACTACTCCTAAAATCAAACGGGCATTCCCATCACTTCCGATTCCTACGGAACCGGGATCAACTAAAGGTTGAGAGAAATCACCTCCGCCAACTTCTTCCAGCTGTTCTGCCATTAAATTTGGGAAGGAAACAACTTGCGCATCATAATACAATGCATTATCGGCATATCCCGCGGTTAGAGAATTTCCAAAAGCAACATAGTTTGAGAAATCTGCATTTCCTTTGCTTACCGTAAAGGTCTCGTCTCTTTCGGTACAAGCTGTAAATACGCCTACGCTGAAAAGAACAACTATAAAATATTTTAAATAAGTTTTCATTTGTTTACTATTTGTATGCATTCAAAAATTAAAAAATATAAGTCAGCCCAACAGAGGGTAAAATCAGATCGAAGTTATAAGTACCATCAATATCAGTAACAACATTATGCGATTCTCTATGGATGAACTCCATCAAAAGCGCAGCATCTATTCTGAAATTTTCTGAGAAAATATAACTTCCTCCAATGGCTGGGTTAATTCGATTAGCATCCGGAACATCAGGACTCATATACTTGTCTTTGATCGGACTCATACTATAGCTAATTCCGGCACGGAGCTCATAATTTTTCCCCGGAAGATATTCTACGCCTACTCTAAAATTATATCCGTTTTCATAATGTCTGATCAGCTTGGTTGAAGTGCTTCCGGCTACGGGTTCATCTTCAAATTTGATATCGATGATGTCGTAGTCATTCCAATCCGATAAATATCCTTCAGCATTGATTACCCAATGTTCGTGAGGTTGATAAGAAACTCCCAATCCAAAAATTTGCGGTAAAGGCAAGGAAGCACTTATGCCTTGAGACGGGAAAGTACCTTGCACAGGAGCAGGGACATCAAAATTTACTGTTCCTCCCGAAGACTTCATCTTTAAAGGTGAACGATAAGTAAGGGCCAAAGCAACTTTTTCTGATGGTTTATAATAAATTCCGGCATTTACATTAAATCCGTTGGCATCCGATTTAATTTGAGATTCTCCAAAAGCACTATTGCTGAATTGAACCGGTAAATCTCTGCGAATATCAACCTGTCCATACGTGTATGCTAAACCAACCCCAATTCCTAACTGCTCACTGATTTTGTAACTGACCGTGGGCTGAACGGAAATTGTCAATAGAGAAATTTCTTTCACATCAAATCGACCGAAAGATTCGGGTTTCCATTTATTGGTACTTCCAAAAGGAGTGAAAATAGTTATGCCGTATCTCCATTTCCCTTCAGTGTCGCCAAAAACAGCACTGGCATTAAAAGGAGTTTTCAGCGGATTATCGGTTTTATAGACTTTATTGGTGTTGGCATCGGTAAAAGTTCCTTTTGAAATAGCAGCGGTTACGCCTAAGGTCGCACCGTTTTCATCGAGAAAAGCAGCACTTCCCGGATTGGTAAACAAAGATGTAGCATCGGTGGGTTGCGCAAGTCCTGTACTTCCTTTACCAATCTGACGAGTGCCTTGTAGATTGAGCTGATAGGCTTGAGCAAATACTCCCATCGGTGAAATTATTAAGAAAAAAAGTAATAGTTTTTTCATTTTATTGAGGTTAATAATAAGTTACACGTAAAAATAATTCAAACTGAAAATTTTAAGCTCACAACAAGCTTTTGCCGAAAGCCTTTGTCAAATATAATCAAAAAACTTTGATAATAATAAGCTAAGCAGGCGTTAATCTGATTTTAATCTTGAAGTATTATTCATTCATCTCTGAAAAATGGTTTAGCATAAAAGCTAATTGAAATTGATAATCAATAAGTTATATGTTCTTTAAAAAAATGAGTTTCAAAAAATAAAGCGTTTTTTTGTGTTTTTCTAAATCTGAAAGACATAGTTATTCTATATAAGAAACCCCAAAGACTTGTTCTTTTATGAGCAATTAACAAAATAAGCGAGTTTTAATTCCTAAGTTTAAAGTTTAAACAATGTCGTTATGTCGCTATTCGGAAAAATCAGAAAAAGCATTCAGTTATTCAAAGAAATCGATATGGATAAACTCGCCGCTATCAATGAAAAGATCGATTTATCGGAAGCTATGAAATCTTTAGGAGAATTAGATGAACGCGAGTTGAAAGGTATGATGAAGCTCTTACAATCCAAAGGCAAGAAAGGGCAACACAAATTGCCGCCAATCAAAGCTGATTTTTATAATTTGGATTTGAAGCTGACCAAAGAAGAAAGAGAACTGCAGTTAAAAATTAGGAATTTTATGGAGGAAGAAATTCGTCCTTTGGCCAACAAAAGTTGGTATAACGGAAAATTTCCATACGAGATTATTGATAAATTTAAAAAATTGGATATCACCGGGATA
>DATGSA010000367.1:0-10362 GCA_035303085.1 Flavobacteriaceae bacterium | reverse complement strand
TATCGGGATGGAAATACATGGTAACTCCCACAATGATTCCTAAACCAATTTGACCGACCACTTTGAACTTGCCTTTTAATCCTCCTTTATTTTTTTTAAATACCTTGATATAATCGTCGAGGAAACCAATTCCGCCCATCCATAAAGTAGCTACTATCAGAAGGATAACATAAATATTATCGAGCTTGGCAAACAGCAAAACAGGAATAATTGTTGCCAGAATAATAATCAAGCCGCCCATGGTGGGGGTTCCCGCTTTTTCTTCTTGACCTTCCAGCCCCAATTCTCGTACTGTTTCACCTATTTGTTTAGCTCTTAGGAAGTTAATAATCCGTCTTCCAAAAACAGTTGATATTGCTAAGGAGAAAATAATAGCCATGCTCGCCCGGAAAGTTATATATTGAAATAACTGTCCTCCAGGGATGTCATATTGGGAATCTAAAAAATCAAACAAATAATACAACATAGTTTACGGCACTTTTCTCATTTTTTTAAGCTTATTAAAAACTCGGTTACCAACTCCATATCATCAAAATGATGACGTTCTCCGTGAATCTCCTGATAGGATTCGTGTCCTTTTCCGGCGATTAAAATAATATCTTTCTCTTCTGCCATCACACAAGCGGTTTTAATGGCTTGTCTACGATTAACTATGGCGAGGGTTTTATGTGTGTTTTGCGGCTCTACTCCAGCTTCAACATCTTTAATGATCTGTTCCGGATCTTCTGTTCTGGGGTTATCGCTGGTATAAATTACTTTGTCGCTTAATTGAGCAGCAATCCTTCCCATCAAAGGGCGTTTGTTTTTATCTCTATCTCCGCCACATCCTACCACGGTGATTAAACTTTCGTTTTTAGGACGGATTTTATTGATGGTTTTCAACACATTTTCCAAAGCATCCGGGGTATGTGCATAATCTACAATAGCGGTGATTTCTTTTTGCGCAGAAATAAAATGTTCGAATCTTCCTTCGACAGCATCCAGATTACTGAGTGTTTTTAAATTCTCTACCGTGTCCATTTTCAACAAATCTGCGCTGGCATAAATGGCCAATAAGTTATAGGCATTAAAGTCTCCGATAAGTTTTGTCCAAACTTCCTGTTGATTTATCACCATCAACATTCCTTGAAAACTTCCTTCCAGAATTTTTGCGGTATAGTCTGCTGCGGATTTCAGCGCATATGTTTTCTTATGTGCCTTGGTGTTTTGCAACATAAAAAGGCCGTTTTTATCATCTCTATTGGTCAATGCAAAAGCATTTTTAGGCAGCTGATCAAAAAACTTCTTTTTTGTATTTCGGTATTCTGCAAAATCTTTGTGATAGTCCAAGTGATCTTGAGACAGATTCGTAAAAACCCCTCCGGCAAATGCTAAGCCTGCTGTTCGTTTTTGATGAATTCCATGAGAGCTAACTTCCATAAAGCAATATTCTACCCCTGCTTCATTCATTTTTTTCAAATAGCTGTTTATGGTAATTGAATCAGGCGTGGTAAGCCGGGTAGCAAATTCTTGGTTTCCGATTTTAATATTTACTGTAGAAATCAATCCAACTTTATAGCCGGCATTTGAAAACATTTCGTGCAGTAAGGTAGTCACGGTAGTTTTTCCATTTGTTCCGGTAACTCCCACCAATTTTAAGTTCTCCGATGGGTTTTCAAAATAATTTGCCGCTAAAACCGCCAAGGCTTCTTTTGAATCCAACACGTTTACATAGGTAACTTTTTCGGATAATGTTTCGGGCAACTCTTCACAAACCACAGCTACAGCTCCGGCTTGGACAGCTTGTTCAATATATTGGTGTCCATCGGTGGCTGATCCTCTTATGGCCACAAAAAGTGTATTCGCAGCAATTTTGCGGGAGTCGAAAACCACCTCTTTAATTGATCGGTCGGTTTTCCCTTTGACCTTCTCAATGCGAACCTTATATAGTATGTCTTTTAACTGTTTCACTTGGCAGTTAGTTTTACGATTCTATCTTTTTTGATTTCTTCTCTTGCAACGACAGCTTGTGCAGCGATAATTCCACTTCCATTCAACTGAACATTCCATCCCATATTTTCTAATAGCGGAACGGCATCCATAGCAGAAAGTCCGATTACATCAGGCAATTCTGTTTTGGTTTGTTGAGCCAATTCATAATATTTTTCAAAATTTTCTGCAGCTTTATTATTAGTTGTCATCAACGTTTTTAAGGTATCGACAATTGGCGTTCTGGTATACATTTTTTCGGCTATTTCTTTAAAAGCAGGAGCAGCCACTTGACTTCCATAAAATCCTTTTCGGCTATCGGGATTGTTGATGACCACCATACAGGAGTATTCGGGGTTATCTGCGGGAAAATACCCGGCGAAGGAAGCCGTATACTGGCGTCTTCCCGAAGACCCGTAGCTGGCTTGTGCTGTTCCTGTTTTCCCGGCCATGGGCAAGTAATTGGATTTTACCGCACCTGCCGTTCCTTTTAGAACTGCATTTCGCATCAAGGTTTGGGCGATTTTTGCCGTTTCTCGAGAACAAACTGAATTTTGAACTTTTTTTCCATCAAAATCTTCGACTAAACGATTGCGATCTCGGATTTCTTTAATCAATCTGGGTTTTACTTGAATGCCGTCATTGGCAATTGCATTATAGAAATTCAAAATCTGTAACGGCGTTAGGCTAACTCCGTATCCAAAAGACATCCAAGGCAAAGTTGTTCCGTACCAGTTTTTATCGCCCGGGTGAGGAAGATGGGGTCTGCCTTCTCCTTTGATCTCCAATCCAATTTTTTGTCCCAAGCCCATATATTCCAAGCGATTTACAAAAGCACTTGGATTATTTTTATATCCTTCGGTAACGATTTTTGAGAAAACCGTATTAGAAGAGACCTCAAAAGCGCGTGCTGCGGAAATTTCTCCATATCCATTTATATCTGAATCTCTGACGTACCGGTCGTAGTATCTCACCCTTCCCCCTTCAGAATCAAAAACGGTTGAAGTATCGATTACCTTATCTTCCAAAGCTGCGACGATTACCGGGAGTTTAAAGGTAGAGCCGGGTTCTTGACTTTCCCAGATGGCATAATTTCGTTTTTCGTAATACCAGCCTTCCTCTGTTCGACCTAAGTTGGCCATACCTTTAATCTCACCGGTTTTCACCTCCATAATAATGGCGGTACCGTGGTCGGCTTCATATTTCTCTAATTGTCTTAACAAAGCATGGTGAACAATGTCTTGAACATTCACATCGATGGTTGACATTACGTCCAGTCCATCTTTAGGTTCAACTTCATTGGCATCACCTACCGGTTTCCATAGTCCTTTAGCTATTTTTTGTTTGAGTCTTTTTCCATCTCGGCCTTTTAAATATTCGTTATATGCACCTTCCATTCCGGATATGCCGTGACCAACTGTTCTTTCGGCAATTTTCCCCAACGGTAATTCTCGCATTGTCGCTTGTTCGGTAATAATTCCACCTCGGTAAGGTCCTTTTTCAAAGAGCGGGAAATTCTTGATAGACATATAGTCTGAGTATCGCAAGTCTTTAGCGATTAACAAATAGCGATTCCCTTTCAGTCTGGCTTGTTGCAAACGGTTTTTATGATATTCCGGTGATTTCCCCAACAAGTCTGAAAGTTCTTTTGACAGAGGGATGAGGTTTTCATCGAAATCTTTTTGACTGACGGTTAAGGCATCAAATCGCACGTCATATTTAGGTACAGAAGTAGCTAATAAGCTACCATTAGCATCGTATAAATTTCCTCGATTTGCGGGAATAGTGAAATTTCTATACACACTTTTCTGAGCTAAATCTTCGTATTCCTTTCCATAAACGAACTGAATATTGAGTAATTTAAAGCCTACAGTTACGGCAAAGACAAACATCAAGGCCACAACCAAGTAAAACTTATTCAATATTTTTCTTTCGTTTGTCATAATAAACTTTACTGCTCTACTATTACTTTTTGCGGAGGTGTATTTAAAAGCTTAATTCCTTTTTCTTTCATTCTGGTGCTGATATTCGACTCCATTTTCATTTTCATCAGTTGTTGTCGTTGATCTACAAATTCACTTCTCAATTGACGAACAATTGCTTGTCGTTTGGCTATTTCATGAACTTTTTGTTCTGCTTTATGAGATCGACCAATCATTAGAATCGCCAACAGCGCACAAAACAGAATAAATTTCCAATTTTGAAAAGCATCTTCACTTATCAAAAACTTTCCTTTTAATATGTCGTATATTCTACTTCTCATCTTCTAATCGTTCTCCTATTCTCAATTTTGCACTTCTTGCTCTTGGATTTTCTTCAATCTCTTCTTTTGTCGGGGTTTGCATTTTGCCTACTTTTTTGAACGGCACATAAAAGTTGCCATACAAGTCCTTTTCCGGTTTTCCTTTGAACATTCCATCTCTTATAAACCGCTTCACCAAGCGATCTTCTAAGGAGTGATAGGATATCAAACTCAGTCGACCACCTGGTTTTATCAATTCTTTTGACTGTAATAACATCTCTTTTAAAACCTCGAGTTCTTGATTGACCTCAATTCGTATTGCTTGAAAAATCTGTGCTAAGACTTTATTTTGCCTACCTTTAAAAAGCCAAGGCCAAACCAGTTTTTTTAATTCTCCACTGGTTTCAATCTTTTTTTCAGCTCTTTGCTCAACGATCAATCTCGCCAGATTGGGGGCATTTCTCAATTCTCCATAGCTATAAAACATTTCGCGCAAGTCATTTTCCGGATATCGATTAACCACCTCATAGGCACTTAATTCTTGATGTTGGTTCATCCTCATATCCAACTTGGCATCAAATCGAGTTGAAAACCCTCGTTCTGCTTCATTAAATTGATGAGAGGAAACACCAAAGTCCCCTAAAATTCCGTCAATTTTCTCTATTTCCTCTTTCTGTAAAAATTCTTGAAGAAATCTGAAATTAGCGATGATCAATTTAAAACGTTCGTCTTCAAAAGCATTGGCTTGTGCATCGGGATCCTGATCAAAGGCAATTAATTTACCCGTTGGTGCTAATCTTTTTAAAATTTCAGCCGAATGGCCTCCACCTCCAAAAGTGAGATCGACATAAACGCCTTCAGGATTGATATTCAATCCATCTACGCTTTGTTTCAACAAAACCGGTACGTGATATTTAGACGTTGAATTCTTCATCTCCCATTACTTCTTCAGCCAAGTCAGCAAAATCATCTCCTGCCTCACTAATGGCTTGTTCATATTTCGTTTTATCCCATATTTCAACAATATTTATGGCTGACGACAGGACAATTTCCTTGTCCAATCCCGCAAAATCATAGAGGTCTTTTGGCACCAATAATCTTCCGCTGCTGTCCATATCAATCATCCGAACCCCGGCGGTAAAAGCTCTAATAAAATCGTTGTTTTTCTTTTTGAATCGGTTTAGTTTGTTGATTTTGCCCATCAATGTTGACCATTCTTCCATGGGGTACAATTCTAAGCAAGGTTGAAACACCGACCGTTTTAGCACAAACCCTGCATCGAGATAAGGCAACACCTGCTTCTTCAGCTTTGCCGGCAGAAGCAGACGACCTTTCGCGTCGATTTTGCACTCGTATGTTCCTATCAAATTCAGCATTGCGGTGTTTTCAACCTCAAAGATATCGAAATTTCTTCCACAATTCCCCACTTTTTACCACATTGTTGATAACTTTTGAAAACTTGAAGATTTTAATTTGCGGCAAAAAGCATTACATACTCATTATCAACGGGTTAGTAAATAAAAAAAGAAGTGGGAAATTTACGCTTAAATTCACTTTAGGCATAACAAAGAAGATCAAATTCGTTTTTAAATATTAATTATGCGGAGGTAGATAGTTTTAAAATTAAAGGTGGAAACTTGTTTTTCTTAGGATATATGTGTTACATTCCCCTTCTTATATTTTTTCAAAATCAGTTTACAAAATCTGAATTTGGAGATGGTCACAAAAGTTACAAATAATCATTATATTTGCATTTACAAACCCTGATTTGAATGAAATACGACTTAATAACGGAAGGAAAATTTAAGTATAAGGAAGTCGGGGAAGGACGTCCAATTATCATATTGCATGGACTAATGGGTCAATTGAGTAATTTTCAAGGCTTGGTTGACTTCTTCCCTGAAAAAGGTTACAAGGTGGTATTACCTGACCTTCCACTTTATAGTTTACCACTTTTAAAAACCAAAGTAAGTACATTTGCTAAATTTATCTCTGAATTTATAGAGCATAAGCAGTATAAGGATGTTATTTTAGTGGGAAACTCCTTAGGGGGGCACATTGCTTTACTTACACAAAAATTATATCCTAAGAACATCAAAGCGCTGGTTATTACCGGCAGTTCCGGACTTTATGAAAGTGCGATGGGTGGCAGTTATGTCAAAAGACACAGTTATGAGTACGTCAAGAAAAAAACGGAAAATGTATTTTATGATCCTTCCATTGCTACTAAAGAATTGGTAGATGATGTTTTTGAAACGGTTAGTGATCGCAGTAAAGTCATTCGAACCTTGGCCATTGCAAAAAATGCTATCCGTCATAATATGTCAAAAGATCTACCGAATATGACCCTCCCTGTTTGTATTATTTGGGGGAAATATGACAATGTAACTCCTCCGGAAGTTGCGGAAGACTTTCATGAACTCCTTCCCAATTCGAGTTTATATTGGATTGACAAATGCGGTCATGCAGCTATGATGGAGCATCCTGATAAGTTTAACGAATTACTTTACAAATGGATTTTGGATAACAATTTGTAAGCCGATTGGGTATTTCTAAGAAAGTTCACTTTATAAATCAATTGTTTTGGAAATCAAATCAGCTTCTTTTGTGATCAGTAGTCCGGCGGCAGAATCTTGTCCTGAAAGCAATCTACCGGAATACGCATTTATCGGTCGCAGTAATGTGGGTAAATCTTCGTTGATCAACATGTTGACCAATAGAAAGCGGCTTGCTAAAACTTCCGCACAACCGGGGAAAACGCAACTGATCAATCATTTTTTGATCAATGAGAATTGGCATTTAGTCGATCTGCCGGGTTATGGGTATGCCAAAACCAGCAAAAAAAATCGTCGGGAATTTCAACACCTAATTACTTCTTACTTTTTAAAGAGGTTACAACTGGTCTCTGCATTTGTATTAATTGATGCCCGTCACAAACCGCAAACTATAGATTTGGAGTTTATGCAATGGTTAGGGGAAAATCAAATTCCGTTTAGTATTATCTTCACTAAATCGGATAAACTAAAACCACAAGCTTTGGAAAGCAACATCGAGCACTATAAAGATATTCTGAGTAAAACTTGGGAGAGGCTTCCTCCTTATTTTATCACTTCTGCTATAAAAAGAGAAGGTCGAGAAGATGTGTTGGAGTATATTGAGTCGGTTAATCAGTCTCTATAAATACTGGCGGTTGCAAGATAAATGACCGCCTATCCTTCGATTTTTCTATGGATATTTGTCTATCCCGAACTTAATTCAGAATCTCGTGTGAAGTTACTGTTTGAGAAGCAGTTCTTTGCACCAAGCCTGATGGGTTTTGAAAACCTATCAGACTTAATTTATTGCTAATAAAAAAACTGCAAATGCGACAATTATGAATATGTCTGATATCCATTTAATCGTTTTGCTTGATGACCGAAGCCGGATAACATGTTTTTTTAAATCCTGATCTTCTGGAATCTTTTTTGCGTGAAGGATTGAGGCGGCATCCTTTTTTTTGGATGGGGTCTGATTTTGAAGCGATAATTATATTTTTTAAGTCGACTTGTTACGGCGCATAAAGCTCTTAAAAAAAGATATAGCCGAAAGCCTGACCCCGGATTATGAAATGAGAATCTGATGGTAGTTAGGAATATTGTTTTATATAGGAAGTTTCTTTATCAAAACAAAACCGGGGGCACGCCCAAATAACAAATAAAAGCGAAATTTATAATCTAAAAAAGCTGTCTCAGGTTTGAAACAGCTTATCTATGATTTTAATTAAACTCGACTGATTAATCTTTTAAGATCGCTCTGGAGATAACGATTTTCTGAATTTCAGAAGTTCCTTCGTAGATTTGTGTGATTTTCGCGTCCCGCATCAAACGCTCGACGTGATATTCCTTCACATATCCGTTTCCTCCGTGGATTTGTACGGCTTCCACTGTGGCCTCCATCGCCACTTTTGAGGCATAATATTTTGCCATTGCTCCGGACAAATCAACCTCACTGTTTTCGTTATCTTTATCAACAGCAGCTTTCATCACCAAGTGACGAGCAGCTTCAATTTCGGTGTACATTTTCGCCAATTTAAAGGCTATAGCTTGGTGATTGGAAATCTCTGTTCCGAAAGCTTTGCGCACTTTGGAATAATCTCTGGCCATTTCAAAGGCACCTGAAGCAATTCCCAACGCTTGCGACGCAATTCCGATTCTTCCACCGGAAAGGGTTTTCATGGCAAATTTAAATCCAAAACCATCTTCTCCAATTCGGTTTTCTTTAGGAACTTTTACGTCTTTAAAAAACAAAGTATGGGTATCGCTACCACGAATTCCGAGTTTATCTTGTTTAGCGCCAATTTCAAATCCTTCCCAGCCTTTTTCTACGATAAATACATTAATTCCCCTGTGTTTTTTCTCGGGATGTGTTTGTGCTATTACCAAATGATAATCTGCCGTTTCTCCATTGGTTATCCAATTTTTAACACCGTTGAGCAAATAATGATCATCTTTTTCAATCGCTGTGGTTTTTTGAGAAGTCGCATCACTGCCCGCCTCGGGTTCACTTAAACAAAAAGCTCCCAAAGCTTCTCCGGTTGCTAGCTTGGTTAAATATTTCTGTTTTTGATCTTCGGTTCCGTATTTTTCAATTCCCCAACAAACCAATGAATTATTTACCGACATAATTACCGAACAAGAAGCGTCTATCTTAGAAATTTCTTCCATAGCCAAAACATAAGAAACTGTGTCCATACCTCCGCCTCCATATTCGGGGGAAACCATCATTCCCAGAAAGCCGAGTTCTGCCATTTTCTTTACTTGTTCTTTAGGGAACTCTTGTTTTTCATCGCGTTCAATTACACCGGGAAGCAATTCGTTTTTCGCAAACTCTCGTGCTGCATCTCTAATCATCAGCTGCTCTTCTGTAAGGCTAAAATCCATAGAATAAAATTTTACTTAATTTAAAAATCCAAGCAAATATAATGTATTATACTAAATTTTTGACCAAGAATAAGTAATTTTACCAATATGGAACCAACTTCTTATCATGTAATTGGAATCATGTCCGGCACTTCCCGTGATGGGATTGATTTGGCAGAGGTTAAATTCAACTATATCAACCACGCTTGGCACTTCACTTTTGGCATTACCAAAACCCTTGCCTACTCTGATTACTGGAGAAAAACCTTAGCGGAGGCAGATACTTACTCGCCAGCAGAAATTGAGACTCTGAACAAAGCCTACACTGCTTATTTGGGAATGCATATCAAGAATTTCATAGAGAAACATCAATTAGAAAACTTAGATGCTGTCTGTTCTCATGGCCATACTGTTTTTCATCAACCTGAGAAACAATATACTTTACAAATCGGAAATCTTCCTGAATTGGCCGAAACCACTAACCAAACGGTGATTTGTGATTTTAGAGTTCAAGATGTGCAATTAGGCGGACAAGGTGCGCCATTGGTGCCGATTGGAGATCATCTCCTTTTTGAGGAATTTGTTGCCTGTATTAATTTAGGAGGATTTGCGAATATTTCTTTAGCGGAAAATGACAAACGTATCGCTTATGACATTTGTCCGGTCAATATTGTTCTAAATAAATATGCTGAAGAATTTGGCCTTCCTTATGACGACAAAGGAAAAATAGCCCGATCGGGAAAAGTAAACCACCCCCTACTTAAAGCCTTAAACGAATTGGAATTTTATAAAGCGAATTCCCCCAAGTCTTTGGGAATTGAATGGGTTAAAAAAGAAATATTCCCACTGTTGAATAACAAAAACATCTCTACAGAAGATATTTTAACCACTTATACCGCTCACGTTTCTGATCAATTGGCTTCTGCCCTTCGGGATTTTTCAAAAGAAAAAATACTGCTGACCGGTGGCGGGGTTTATAATGAATTTTTAATTCAATCTTTGAAAAATAAAACCGATTGTGAGCTGGTTATTCCCAACGCACAACTTACTGATTATAAAGAAGCTCTAATCTTTGGACTGCTTGGCGTGCTGAAGTTGCGTGGGGAAGTGAATGTTTTGAAAAGTGTTACCGGGGCTAAAAAGGATCATAGCTCAGGGATTGTTTTAGAGAAGGATTGAAGGCGGTCTGGCGAGGGGGCGAGCTGCGAGAGGGCGAACTGCGAGAGGGCGAGCTGCGAGAGGGCGAACTGCGAG
>DATGSA010000366.1:0-2394 GCA_035303085.1 Flavobacteriaceae bacterium | reverse complement strand
AACATATTATCAATCATTATTATAAAACGAATACTGAAAAGTTAACCGTCACAGATTCCATAGAGGAATTTGACACGCCGGGATATCTTTTTACTGCTGATGTAGCCACTGATAAACAAGGAATTGCCACTCAATTGCTGACAGGTGGAACACTTAATAAAGTTGAAGGAAGGTTGGTTTTTAATGGTAATTTCACCTATCATTTTCCGGTGATTGAAGATTCTCTTGTTATTCCACTTCAAAATGCTTTAATTCTTCACCAAAATAGAAATGAAGGATATGTACTTTCAACCGCTGAAGGTCAAATCTATCAGAACTTAGTGATAGATCAAGCGGAAATTCCGTTGATTTACAATTACAACTTACAATTTATACAAGGAAAAACTTCTACAGACGCCCCGGCTCTTGTTGACGATTATGAAGAGATGATATCTTCAAAGTTAATTTTGACATTGTCGGCTACGGCGATAAGCGATTCACAAACCGTACTAAATATTTTGCCTGAACAAGAAGTATTAGTGACCGATTTCTCCTTCGCTAAAGATGTAGGAATATTTCGAACCTACTCAGATATATACCTTGAATTCAACCATCTCTCCGAGTTTTCCTTATCTGAAATATCTCCTTTTACCGGTTGGAACTCCCAGGAATTAAAAAAAATCAATCTAAAATAAAGATTCTTTTATTCTCATCTTCATTTAATTTATGTGAAATCGACCCCTTAGAATTTGGAAAAGCTATTCACAGCTCAGCAACAATACATTAACCGCTTATTAACATAAACCCTTGTTGTTTTTATAGAGTTTTGCCCGTATTACTAACAATCAAAAATAATTCACCCATGAAAAAGTTGTTTTTAATATTACTATGCCTAATAGGATTTGGATTCACTTCACAAGCCCAAGAAATCTCTCCCAATGCTCTCGGTCTTCGTTTCGGAGGTGGTAATGGATATGGAGCTGAATTTTCTTACCAACGTCATTTAGGAGGAAGCAATCGTTTAGAACTGGATTTAGGTTTCAGAAGTGAAAGCGATTTCAATTCTTTTAAAATTACCGGACTCTATCAATGGGTTTGGAATATTGAAGGAGGCTTTAATTGGTATGCCGGAGTTGGAGCAGGTATTGGAAGCGTAAACGATAGAAGAAGCGATGATAAAGGCGATGGTGCTTTTGCACTTCTTGCCGGAGATATAGGAGTTGAATATGTGTTTGATGTTCCCATACAAGTATTTGTTGATTTTAGACCAGAAATTGTGTTAGCCAGTTATGATGTTTATAGAAGCTTTGGGCCTGATTTTGCGATTGGAGTAAGGTTTCGTTGGTAAATAGATAAACTGTATTCTCAAATAAAAAGCGTTCTGTAAATTCATTTTGCGGAATGCTTTTTTTATTTGACACAACTTGGTGGTTATTTGAATTTTGCGTAGACAGTTTTTTTTAAAATAATATTTAATCCACCTTCTTTCTTTCTCTATGAGATCTGAAATAATTTCACTAAATCGAGGTCGTGTAAAACGCATAATTTTTGATTTTTATTTGATGATTAATTCAAAGACAGTAAATGTGCGTTTTACACATTTTTTGGACAGTATCTCTTTTTTGATCAACCCCTTATTAGCCTTGGAAAATCTTTTTGGTTTGTGCGACAATAGATTGTTTACCCTAAATTTCTATTATAAACGAAATGAAAGTTACCGCGGACTTTATCGTTTTTTGTCCTTACAAAAGTTCGATATAAGAACACGGCAACAGTTTATTATTGATTTTCACGTTTCACTACTGTTTAGGAAAACAAATCTAAAGATTCAACGGAATATCATACGCCATTTCTTTACGGCGAAATAAGAAATCACCATTCCTTACTGAAGCCAGAACATCAACCCTCTTTCGAATTGCTTCAAAAACAGAGGATTCGTTAAGAACGATGAAATTGGCTTTCTTGCCAACCGCTATGCCATAATTATCTTGGATGTTTAAACAGCGTGCTCCGTTATAGGTGATTAAATCAAAACTTGTTTTTATCTCTTCCGGAGACATCGTTTGTGCCAAATGGATTCCATTATCGAGAATGTTCATCATATTTCCGTTCCCCATTGGATACCATGGATCGTTTATTGAATCTTGTGCAAAGGCGACATTAATTCCGGATGCTATAAACTCTTTTACTCTGGTCAATCCACGACGTTTTGGATAGGTGTCTTGCCGACCTTGCAGATAGGCGTTTTCAGTAGGACAAGAAATAAAATTCATTTTGCTCTTTTTAAAA
This sequence comes from Flavobacteriaceae bacterium, assembly GCA_035303085.1. GTDB lineage: Bacteria > Bacteroidota > Bacteroidia > Flavobacteriales > Flavobacteriaceae > JAJYSO01. The sequence goes on along the minus strand of DATGSA010000366.1, from coordinate 126 downwards.
AGGTCCATCATTCTAAAAGCATAGGAATTATCTGCAGAACCAAAGGAACATGTATGGCTTGCCGTGGTTCTGGTGCCATAGTCCTCCATCAGAACCAGCGCATTTAATAATTCGACAAAACGGGAA
>DATGSA010000365.1:0-2108 GCA_035303085.1 Flavobacteriaceae bacterium | reverse complement strand
CTAATTTCCACAATGGTGTTTTGCGCTTTACTTTCTCTTCGCGATGGATGGTAATTCCTTTTTCTTCTGCAAAACGAGTCAGGGTTTTATTGACCAATGCTAAAATAACAACCAACAGCAATAATAATAAAGCTAAAATACCTAAAACAACTATGTTGGAAATTCCGCCACTTGCCCCTGGTCCAGCAGGAGAACCATCAGCAGTTTCAGCCACTTTTGGTTCGGGTTTGGGTTGTTCCGTATAAGCTAATATGTCGTCAATGTCAGATTCCGATAACTGTGGAAAATGAGTCATATGCATTTGATTGTACTCGTCATATATCTGATTGGCATATGGATCTCCTGCATTGATCAGGGCCGTACTGTTGTGAATCCAATCATAAAGCCATTGGCGACTTGGTGCACGATCAAGACTTCCATATAATGCTGGGCCGGTCGAACGTTTATAACGTTGGTGACAAGCAGCACAATTGATTTGGAAAAGTTCTTTTCCACGTTCGGCATCACCTATTTCTGAACTACTATCATCTTCACTATCATTATTTTCTTGTGCCTCGGTTTGCGCTGCATTGTCGTTTTCGTTCTCTTGAGCGAAACCTGAATGGGAATAAGAAAACAGAATAGCTATCAATAAAAATAGCGTTTTTGCAATGGAAAAATGTAAGTTCTGCTTTTTCATATTGAGTTTTAATTAAATACCTTTTTTAGTATCGAATTTATAATGAATAAGTTAGCCCTTAAAATTGCCGAGTAACTTCATTCTTACTTGGGCAAAAATAGGATATCCTTTCGATATTTAAAGTGTTAGCGGGGTGTTAATGGGTAATTTATAACCTTTCTAAATAAATAAAAGGCTTTGAGTTTTACGTTTTAATTTTATATTTGTGGCTCAACATGCAATGGTTATGAAAACTTTCTTTTTGACTATAGTTTTATTTGCAGTTCTGAATACTGCTGATGTTTTGGCGCAATCCAAAACTTTAGAGATAAAAGAGGATCCAAGAATTGACGCATTATTAGAATTGAATGCTGATATGATTAAGGATAATAAGATAGGGCACAGATATAAAATTCAGCTTGGCTCTTTCTCTTCTATGAAAACCGCAGAAAAAATAAAAGAGGAATTTGAGTCTCAACACAAAGATTTTCCGGTGCAACTACAATATGAATCCCCGAATTATAAGGTGTGGGTAGGTGATTTTACAAGTAGATTGGCTGCTGATCGGGTTTTTTTGAAAATAAAAGAAGACTATAAAAGTGCTTTTGTCTTTAAACCGAGTGCTTAGAGTTATAGGTGGTTTTTGAAATGATGGTAGGAAGTTAGAGACTTGTCATTTTGATTATTTGTCTTTTTCTGGCCTTGTGATAGATTCTAAACTATCTGAAGTTGATATTGTCGGAAAATAAGTTCTTCTCCAAATATATATGATACCTATTAGTAATGATTGAAAATTGCTGACAATGGTATAGAAAACTCAAGAAAATAAATAAACTTTGATCACTTCTCTTTTTGATTGAAATCCAATCAATCTGAAATAAATGCCACATCAATAATTGTGTAGAAAACATTTTATTTTATTTGACCGTTTCGATCTCGATTTGTATTTGAGTTTACGTCTTGATTTAGCTGGATTTATTGGAGAGTTACAAGGGGATTTGAGTATTCTGCGGTTAATCATAAGTGTTTTATAATTTTGTGCCGAGAAAAGTGATATGTCTTTTAAAAATTGTATTTTTGGCGAAACATTTAAGTAGAGAGAAAGATTTCAAATAATTATGGATAGATTTTCGTTTCTCAATGCGCTGGATATTGGATATTTAGCTGAAATGTACGACCAGTACTTGCAATATCCTGACAGCATAGAACCGAGCTGGCGCGCTTTTTTTCAAGGATTTGACTTTGCGCAAACTTCTTATGGAGGCACAGAAATGCTTGAAGAGTCAGCTGTGACAAGCTCATCAAAGACTGACAAAGAAACAACACAACCTCGTACAACCCAACCAGACAAACCCCAAACCTATGAAGACGAAGGGATTCCTGAAAAATTCATGAAGGAATTCCAAGTAGTCCAATTGATTAATGCCTACCGTTCACGTGGACATTTATT
>DATGSA010000364.1:0-12020 GCA_035303085.1 Flavobacteriaceae bacterium | reverse complement strand
TGGAGTTCTGAAGTCAGAGGCGTTCTACCATAACTGCGCTTCGCTTGTATGAGGTTATTGCTATTGAACTCCGTTGGAGTTTTTGTGCATTACTTCAAAAAACATATTAGGTTTAAAAATGCTATCTATTTCAATTCAAATCTAGTTCTCCCTTCGAGTGATTTTTACTGTAGCGATAACGGAGATGAAAAATGGCACCTGTTATTAATCATCCTTTAAAAGAATTAGATACTATATTTAAAAACAAGTCTTATCCGGCATAAAAACATAAAATACGCTAAGTGAGATTTGAAACTCATTATGTGATATAAACTTCAAGTGATAATGTTACACTAATAAACCTTATTAGCTTCATAACAATTTTGCTCCATTGACCTGTTTTAAACCTTATTAGCTTATTTTTCAATCCTAATTTCTTCTTCCTAAGAAGGGAAGAAATAAGGGCAATAAGGTTTTTTACCTTTATTCAAGAACTGGTTACTAAGACAATAAGGTTGCTGTATTTTTTTTTGAATAATGGACAAGAAATAAATAAACTAAAGAAACGCGATAAAATCGCGCACTAGCGGAGGGGTAACTTTCAGTTGATAACGCAACATCAATAAACTTTATTACCTTCATAACAATTTTGTTCCATTGACCTGTTTTAAACCTTATTAGCTTAGTTTTCAATCCTAATTTCTTCTTCCTAAGAAGGGAAAAAATAAGGGCAATAAGGTTTTTTACCTTTATTCAAGAACTGGTTATTAAGATAATAAGGTTGCTTTATTTTTTTGAATAATGGACAAGAAATAAACTAAAGAAACGCGATAAAATCGCGCACTAGCGGAGGAAAGTACACAAGAATTTCAAGCGATAAAAGTTGGTTACAGTGATTTTATCGCTCCTTCTTTTATCCAACCTCTGGAATCATCGGTGAGTTTGATTTGGGCGTATCCGTTGAAGTTGTCGAGCACTTTTACTTTGGTACCTTCGTGTAAGGTGAAGGCTTCCATGGAATTTGGATTGGGTTCTGCGTGCACTGTAGCAACTTTAGAAAATACAATAGCGAAAGTCTTACTTTGTTGAATATCGAATTGTTGGAAGGCAAAAATCACACTTAGCACCCCTAATATCAGACTTAATCCGCTTAAGCCAAAAAAGAAACGTTTCATCCAAGATCTTTTTGAAAAATAATAGGCAATTCCAAAGCACATCAAGAGAATTGAAAATCCGACAGCTATTTTTGCCCAAGTTTCATAGTAAAAAGTAGAGATTAAGTCATCGATAAACTTCGACCAACCGGTTTTTGGATTTTCTTCAATTAGATCAATCGTTTTTTCTTGAGCAAAGGCCAAGTTGTTTTGCACATCTTCGTTGTTGGGAGACAATTGCAATGCTTTGTTGTAATAATAAATACTAGGCCCGATTTGGTCGAGTTTATAATACGCATTCGCCAGGTTAAAATACACTTCGGTTGAAGTTTTTCCCTGATTTAAAATCTCCTGATAATTTTCAATAGCTGCTTGATAATCACCATCGGCATAGAATTGAGTAGCTTGATCGAATAGCTCTGTTTCCTGTGCTTTCAAATTGGCAGCAATCAAAAAAACAATGAAATATAGAAAATACTTTTTCATCTTTATTATCCTTTCAGCTGTTTATCTACTTGCGCAATAATTCCCATTGCATTTTCGTAATCTTGTTGCATATCTACTTGAGAAGGTGGAGCGTATCTGGCAAATTCACAAGCTTCCAATAAATTGACAAACTCCATGCTTGTTTCTTCCGCTACATTTCTCTCCTTTAAGGTTTCTAAAATTCGGGGTTTGGTGATTTCAGAAGTTGGCATTTTCAATTTTGCTTTCAAATAGTTGTGCAATGCTCGTTCTAATGCTTCATAATAAGCAGCTTGATCACCTATTCTTCTCTTGGCTTCCGAAAGATATTGCTGCGCTAACCTATTGGCTCGTCGCTTTTTTCCCGCAGCCAAGTCTTGGGTTTTATCTTTAAATTTTCCACCTACAAGAATAAATACAGGAAGCAAAATTACCGGAAGCGTAAGCAAGGACCAAAATAAGGTGCTTTTAAAAAACGGCGCTTGATTGATGGCATGTAAGTGCGTTCTCAATTTGATATATCGAAACTGTTTTCCTGCGGTAACCGGTTTCCGAACAAAACCTTGATCCTGTTGACTTGTAGTTTCTTCACCACTTGCGATTGCTGAACTCGGCGCTCCTCCTTTCACTTTAATCTCCAAACTATCAGTATTAATTCTTTTATAAGTTCCGCTATTGGGATCGAAATAAGAAAAAGAAACCGGATCTAAAGTGTAATCGCCTGCAGAATTAGGAATTAGCGTATAAGTATCCGTAATACTTCCTTTCATCCCTTGAAAGTCAGTATGAATATTCTCACTACTTTCAGGACTATAAGTTTCAAAAGCTCTGGGGGTTTGAAGTTCGGGTAATTGAAAAAGTTTTAAATTTCCTCTTCCTGAAACTGTTACTTGAACGTCCATCGACTCTTCCACTTCCAGGGCATCTTTTGAAGTTTTAGTTTCTATTTTAAAATCCCCCACCGCTCCGGTAAAATCAGCGGGTTTATCTTTTTGGGGTAAGGCTTTTACATCGATGGTCTGACTTTTTGAAGCGATGGTTTTTTCTTCGCTTTCATATAGTCGTCTTCCAAAAATATCCCTTCGATTGGTGGGAACATCTACGACAACATTTAAGGTAAGTGGCTCAATGACCAATTCTCCGGATTTTTGCGGATATAACACCGTTCGTTTTAGCACGACATATCGGTAATCTTGATCGCCTTGATAACTACCATATTGCACCTTAAATTCTTTTATAGGAAAATCATGGCTCCAAAAATTTGAAAACCTCGGAATATCAGAAAATCTCCAATTGCTTATCGCTGCATCCGCACTGACATAAAGTTTATAAACAACATTAATCCCTTCATTTAAATAAGGTTGAGTTTTGGAAACTTCTGTTACCAAATGGATTCCATCGGTAACATCTTTTATCGGTTTATTATCCCCGTCTTTGGGCTCATCGACGGCTGCGGTGACCTCAACAGCAACCGGACTGGTTTTATATATCGTTTCATCAATAATTACTTCTGCTTGACCAATGGTAAAATTTCCTCGTTCTTTGGGCTGCAAATAGAAGGTATAGGTTTTACTGAATTTACTCACTCCATTAACCCAACTTTGGCTGATGGATTGCATAGGGCCGGAAACAATTTTAAAATCCTTAAACTCCGGAGGTCTAAAATCATCACCGTTTTCGTTCATCTCGAAGGTTATTTTGAATTGTTCATTTAAGGCAACTTTTTCTTTGTTGACTTTAGCGGTAAATTCTACCTGCCCGAAACTCAACGTCGAAACCATCAAAAACAAAGCCAATATGTATGCTTTCCTCGTCATTTACCAGTCCTTTTGATTGGGTTTTGGTGGGATTTTCTCCCCCTTCTTTTCATTTAATTTTCTCTGTACATCTTTTTCCAAATTGTCTGCCGCTCTTAATAAATTTTCTGCTTGAGTATCTGACATCTCTCCTTCTTGCGGTTCTTGTTCTTCTTGCTCATCTTGGTTATCTTGTTCCTGATCTTCAACTTGACCGGCCTGTTGTTCTTCGTCTTCGCCTTCTTCTTGATCTTGCTCTTCCTCTTGCTGATTATCACCTTCACCTTCCTGCTCTTCTTGATCTTGACTTTCTTTATTTTCTCTGCTATTCTGATCATCTGAACTCTCCTCATCTTGATCTTGATCCCGATCATTATCCTGATCTTGTTCAGGATTTTTTTCCAACATATCTTTGGCTATCGCCAAGTTATATCGTGTTTCATCATCGGTTGGATTATTGCGCAAAGCATCTTCATAGGCTCTAACCGCTTGTCCATAATCCTTTTGCGCCATATAAGCATTTCCCAAATTGTGAAAAGCTTTGTGTTTTAGATCTTTCGTTTTTGCATGTTTTGCGGTTCTTAAAAGATAGCTCATCGATTCCATCTCCATATCTTTATCTCCGTATAAATGGCCGAAATTATAACTGGCCTCTGCATTTTCCTCATGTTTGGATAACGCCTTGCGGTATTCAGCTTCTGCTCCGGAGAAATCGTTTTCGGCTTTGGCTCTTTCAGCTTTTCGAACCAAGGATTGCGCTTTCTTTAATTTTTTTTCAACATCGTGCTGCGCATTCATCTGCGGAATTATTCCCACAAACAATAAAAAAACCAAACTCAGTTTGATGTATTTCATTTGATCACGCAGCATCTCTTCTTTCATTTTCGTTAAACAAGTTTAATCGTTGTAGCCAAGCTGTTTTTCTTTCCAACACCAATATATCTAATATAATAAAAAGTATGCCAAACCCGACAAACCACTGAAATTGTGATTTAAAAGAGGCGAATTCTTTACTTTCTAATTCCGATTTCTCCAGTTTCGCTAAAAACTCTTCTGTTTTACTGACAACCTTTCCTATATCACGACCATACACATATTCTCCATCGGTAGCTTCAGCAATATCTTTTAAATTCTTGGAATTCATTTTTGTGATTACTGTCTCCCCGTTCCAATCCTTTTTAAAATATTTTACCACGCCATTTTCTTTAATAGGAATTCTCGCTCCTTTTTCAGTTCCTATTCCCACAGTAAATATTTTTATATCTTTTTCTGCTGCTTTTTTGGAAATCTCCTCTAATTCTCCTTCGTGATCTTCCCCGTCTGTGATTAACATCAGCACTCTACCGGTTTTGGTTTCATCGTCAAAAAAACCCAAACTCAAATGAATAGCGTCAGCAATAGCAGTTCCTTGACTGGAAACCATATCAGTATTCATTTCATTCAAAAAAAGTTTAGCTGAAGCATAATCTGTGGTGATGGGTAATTGTGGAAAAGCACTTCCCGCATAGCCGATAATTCCTACTCTATCCCCGTGCAAATTATCGATAATCTGATTGATAATCCGTTTGGATTTTTCCAATCGATTGGGCGCCATGTCTTCTGCCAACATACTTTTTGAAACATCTAAGGCAAAAACAATATCCACTCCTTCTCTTTTGACAGTTTCAATTCTTGAACCGATTTTTGGATTGATTAATGCCATAATAAGGCAAGCAAGTGCAAGCAAATACAAAGTCAATTTTAAAACCGGTTTAAACCTGCTTTTATCGGGAGCAAGTTTTTTAAGTGCTGTCGGATTTCCAAATTTATGCTGTGCACGTTTCATCCACCATCTGGTCAACAGAAAGAGTAGAATTACTGCCGGAATAATCCAGAACAACCAAAAATATGTTTTTTCTTCTAATACAATCATTTACACAAAACTTCTAAACAAGGTATAGCGCAGTGAAAATTCAAACAAAAACAAAACTCCTGCCAAAATAACTAAGGGTCGAAATTTTTCTGTATAACTTTCATAGGTAAACTCTTCTATTTCAGTAGTTTCCAGCTCACTAATTTCATCATAAATCTCTTCCAATTTATGTTTGTCCGTCGCTCTAAAATATCTCCCTCCGGTTTCCTTAGCAATCACTTTCATCAACTCTTCATCGATTTCTACCTGTATCATTTCAAACCGCAATTCACCATTGGGCATTCTCGCTACCGGACTCATTGCCATTCCATTAGTTCCCAATCCGATGGTATAGACTTTCATATTATATTTTTTTGCCAGTTCGGTAGCTGTTTGTGGGTCAATTTGCCCGGTGTTATTTACACCATCGGTTAGTAAAATAATTACCCTGCTTTCTGCAGGACTATCTTTTAATCGACTAACCGCTGTTGCCAATCCCATCCCGATGGCTGTTCCATCTTTAATTCTGGTATCATATTCAATGTCTTTCAAGGAGTTAATTACCATGTTTTTATCACTGGTTACCGGCAATCTGGTGTAACTTTCTCCGGCATAAATAACCAATCCAATTCTATCGCTAGGTCTTTTTTCAACAAATTCAACCGCTACTTCTTTTAATGCTTGAAGGCGGTCGGGTTTTAAATCCTTGGCTAACATACTTCCCGACACATCGATGGTCATCATAATATCAATTGCTTCACTGGTTTGCGCTTGTTTAGTTATATCAAGCGTAGTCGGTCGAGCCATAGCGGTTATCAATAAAGCCAATCCCAACATTTGCAGCCCAAACAACACCGGCCGAAGTTTAGGCAAAATCCCTTGTTGCACTTTAAAACCTTTCAGACTGGAGATTTTAACGGCAGGTTTTTGTTTGTTATAATTTAAAACATACCACAAGACAAGCAGCGGTATGACTAACAAAAGCCAAAACCAACTCGGATTTTCAAAGATGATATTATTAAAATATTCAACCATCGTATTCGGTATTAAATTCTATCGAATTGACCACTCTTTGCTCTATTGCTTCCGCATTATCATCACCTTGATTATAGGTTATCAAAAGTTCTTGTATTCCACCGCGTTCATTAAACAATAAAAAAGTATAGTTTTTTCGACTTCTTTCTTTTGAATCGGGACTTCCCAAGGTGAAGGTGCCAAATATTTTTTGTCCTCTTTGATTATCCAAAGTGATAAACTCTTCATCCTTAAAAGTCATCATAGAGGCGTTTATATCGCCAAGCGCTGTATCTAATAAATGTTCAACATCGATGGAATCCAACTCAGCCCCTTTTTTTATTCTGATGTTTGTGGCTTTGATATACAAGTCTTTTTCAATATTTCCATAACTAAAATTCTCTTCGATTTGAGATTTATCGGGAAAAATATGAGGTACTTCTTGCATCTCTCTTCGCAAAACATCGGGAGTAGTCAAGGTAATTCCATAAGCTCCATATTCACTTTTTATCCAATCTTTTTTCAATAATTTTTCAGTTGATTGCGTATTTACCAAATCACTGACGTAATCAAATCCTTTTAAAGTAACAAAAACTGTTCCTGCTATCAAAAGCGCCAACACTCCCACTGCAATTCGAATACCAATTCTTCTTTTTCTGGCTTTTCTTTCCACCTTCAAACGGTAAGCTTCATCTTGCATCTTCTCTTCTTCCGTCGGTTCAGGAATAGCTTGATCAAATTCATTGATATTTTCTTCAATGGTTTCTCTATCTTCTCTGGCTGTTAATTTATCGGTTTGAATTCCGGCGAATTTGGCTAAATCAGCTCTTTTCAAAATAGCTTCCAACCCATCGATGACTTGTGCTTTGAGGTAAATCTGTTTTTCTTTTTTGTATTCCCTGAGCATTTCAATAAACTCATTTGTCGTACTCTCCAAAGCATTTCCATCAATTTTCTCGTCGATATAGCGTTTGATAGCATTAGACAAACCCGAATAATATTCCTTCATATTACCGGATTCCAACTCTTGAGTTTCATCCAATAACTTCAGGGTTTGAATCGCTTTTTCATAAGGGGGCAATTCCTTCTTCTTCTCAATTATTCTTTTTCGGGTACGCCAGAAATAGTAAGTCAACAATCCGACAATAATAATTCCAATCACCCACCATAACCAAGTTGGGATAACAGTGGAAGGTTTAATATCCAAAGCGGGTTTGATCGGATATAAATTTTGTTTTAAAGTATCGACAACTATGCCGTTCACCTTTACATGGAATGAATCGCTATAAAACCCTTCTTCATCGATAATAACGGTTTGTCTTGGAATTGTATAGGCTCCGGAATCAAATTGGGTAAGCGGATATTCTCTTGTCAGTTTATATTTATTATCCACCAGAAAGGTGTCAATCGTGGTAGAATCGATAACTTCAAGAGGTAAAAAGCTTTGACCTTGCGGAAAAACCACCCTGGAATCACGATTGGCTTCCACTTCGAGTTTATAGGTGATTTGTTCGCCAATTTTAATGGTATCTCGGTCAATGGATGATTCTATCTCTTGTGCTTTTGTTGAAAATAGACCCAACCAAAACAGGCTTATCAACAACCTTGTTTTCCAAAAGTTCGAATTATTTCGGTAAGACTGCCTCTTCATATTATCGCCTTTTAAAATAACCCAATAGTTTCTTAACGTAATCCTGACCGGTCTGTAAACTCATAGTTCCCGCTTTACTCCGTTGAAATGCCTTTTTAAAATAATCAACTCTTTCAAGATAATGGGCAGCATAATTTTTTCTAACCGAAGCAGAACCGGTATTGACCAACATCAACTCTCCTGTTTCGGCATCTTGCATTTGAATCATTCCCAAATTGGGCATAACGGTTTCTCTTTTATCATAAATCCTTATGCCGGTTACATCGTGTTTATTGCCCAATATCTTTAAAGCACGTTCGTATTCGTCTGTCATAAAATCAGAAAGCACAAATATTATCGCGCTTTTTTTCAACATATTCTGCAAGAATTTTACCGTTTTACTCAAATCGGTTTGTTGGCTTTGGGGTTTGAATTCGACCAACTCCCGAATGATTCTCAAAACATGTGATCGCCCTTTTTTGGGAGCGATAAAAAGTTCGATCTGATCCGAAAAAAGGACCAAGCCTACTTTATCATTATTCTGAGTAGCAGAAAAAGCCAGAGTAGCTGCTATTTCCGTAATAATTTCATTTTTAAATTTCGTATCTACCCCAAAGAATTGTGATCCTGATATATCTACAGCTAACATCAAAGTCAACTCACGTTCTTCCTCAAAGACTTTAATAAATGGTTCGTTATATCTTGCGGTAACATTCCAATCGATATTACGCACGTCATCGCCATATTGATAACGCCTGATTTCACTAAAGGTCATACCCCTACCTTTAAAAGCAGAATGATATTCTCCACCAAAAACGTGGTTGCTCAAACGTCGAGTTTTAATCTCGATTTTTCGAACTTTTTTTAATAATTCCTTGGTTTCCATATCTTACGATTAAAACCTTTAATTCAATTCATTAAAAATCTTATTACTTCAGTTGATTGGAAGAAGTTTGTATTATTTACAATCAAAAAAGAATCCTGTCTTAAGGCACTTCGATTTCATTGATAATTTTCCCGACAATATCTTCAGCGGTAATATTTTCAGCTTCGGCTTCATAAGTAATTCCAACTCTATGACGCAATATATCCATCACCACTTCTCGAACATCCTCCGGAATCACATACCCTCTACGCTGAATAAATGCATAGCATTTGGCTGCTTTGGCAAGATTGATACTAGCTCTTGGAGAACCTCCAAAAGAGATTAGCGGTTGCAGTGATTTTAAGTTGTATTCTTCGGGATAACGTGTTGCAAAAACAATATCCAAGATATAACGTTCGATTTTTTCGTCCATATAAACTTTCTGCACCGATTTTTGCGCTTTTAAAATTTGGGCTAAATTGACCACAGGATTGACTTGGCCAAAACTCGATTGCAAATTGGCGCGCATAATCAATTGTTCTTCTTCTTTCTTTGGATAGTTTATCACGGCTTTGAGCATAAACCTATCTACTTGCGCTTCCGGCAATGGATAAGTCCCTTCTTGTTCGATTGGGTTTTGCGTAGCCATCACTAAAAACGGTTCTTCTAAACCAAAAGTATTATCGCCAATGGTTACTTGTCTCTCCTGCATCGCTTCGAGCAAAGCTGATTGCACTTTAGCCGGCGCACGGTTGATCTCATCTGCCAGAATAAAATTAGCGAAAATCGGTCCGCGTTTTATACTGAAATCATTTTCTTTAATATTGTAGATCATTGTACCAATAACGTCTGCCGGCAATAAATCGGGTGTAAACTGAATTCGGTTAAAAGAAGCATTTATCGCTTTAGACAACGTATTGATCGCCAAAGTTTTTGCCAATCCAGGCACTCCTTCCAACAGGATGTGACCTTGACCGAGCAAGCCGATTAAAAGACGCTCAACCATTCCTTTTTGACCGACAATAACCTTACCCATTTCTGCTTTCAACAAATCGATAAATTGACTGTCTTTTTCAATCTCTTCATTCAAGCCGGCTATGTCAGGAGTATGCATCGTTTCCATTTAATTCACAGTTTTAATACGTTAGGATATCTTATTTTTCGCCCGTGCAAATTGTACAAATAATGAGATATTCGTTGTTAACAATCGGTTAAATATCACTTGTTTTGTATTTTGTTTGCTTTTGAAGAAATAACATTACTAAAAATTATTATATATATTGGATTATAGTTATTTTTTTAACAATACAAACAGTGGCACCTCCTTTAGACACATTGCACAAATGATTTAGCAAGATTCAACTAAATAAAGGATGATACCGTCAGATTTGATTGATAATTCTTGCAATTGCAAAAAAATTGAAAATAACATAGAAAAAGCTGAATTTCACAGAATCATAAAGGCAATCTATCTAAACGCAGCAGTAAATCGCAATACACAAACCGCTGAAAACAAGCCACTTGCACAATCCCTCAAGGATTTAAAACCTTTGAAGGGAAATCTGAAATTTGCTCTTTATCATGCTGGTGATAATTTTGTGATTGCAAACAAGGATTTTTGAAAATGGTCGAAAAATAAATCTCTTAAACCAACTTCATATTATTAAAAAAATCTCTTATACTTGACAGAAGCTTAATTTATGGATTCCAATTAAATTTTCAGAAATACGTATGAAAAAACGCAAATTTGTAATTGGGGATATTCATGGAGGTTATAAAGCCCTGATTCAAGTTTTAGAACGCGCAAAAATCACCGCTGATGATCAACTGATTTTTTTGGGTGATTATGTAGACGGATGGAGCGAACCGGTTAAAGTAATTGATAAATTAATCGAATTAGATAAAACCCATGATTGTATTTTTTTAAGGGGAAATCACGATGATTTGCTCGATCAGTATTTGAGAAATAATACGACACACAAGCAATGGTTAGCCTATGGTGGACAAGAATCTGTCGATAACTACAAACAACAAAATCCTGAGAAAATAGAGAAGCACCTCAAGTTTTTAGGGGGGTTAAAAAATTATTATATCGATTCAGAAAATCGATTGTTTGTCCACGCGGGGTTCTCAAAAACTTCAGGGATTGAGAATGAGTATTATGATTTTGTTTTTTATTGGGATCGAACGCTTTGGGAAACGGCTTTGGCGACAGATAAGCGTTTAAACCCCGGAGATGTGCGTTACCCGAAAAGGTTTACTTTTTTTGAAGAAATTTTTATCGGTCATACACCTGTTACAAGAATAGGGGTCACTCAACCTTATAAAGCTTTAAATGTATGGAACGTCGATACTGGGGCGGCTTTCAAAGGCCGGATTTCCATGATGGAAATCGACACTAAAGAGGTATTTCAAAGTGATCCGGTTTACACGCTGTATCCCGAAGAAGATGGTAGAAATAAATAAATTTTTCACCCACGGACTAAATAGACTTATGATTCCCAAAACTCATCTTCCCAGTCCTGATCCGAAATCGCCAGTTGCTCGTGAAAATCGTTGATTTCTTGCAGTTGTTTTTCCGATGCTTTTTCCTGAATTTGTTTCAATAAAACCCTTTCTTCAAATCTTATAAACCGCCCGATTTCCTCTTCGATTAGGTTTAGCGAACGGCGGATATTTTCTTGATCTTCAAACAAACGCTGCAGTCTTCTGTGATTTGCCAAAGCTCTTTTTACCCGAACATTTTTCAAACCCATAATCGGAAAAACATGTTCTTGTTCCAATTTGAAATGCGGCAGCAAATACTGTTGGTAAAACCAGTCGGCATAAGCTTTCAAGCGTTTGGTTTCCACGTTATTTCGCAACCCTTCGGCAAGTTTCCAACCAAACATCAAAACCTTATAGTGTTCTTCGCTGATGCTTTCAAATTGTTCAGATTCTGCTGTCATACTCTTTCAAAAACTTCAATGATATAAAAAGATACATAAAACTTTTTTCAGCACTCAACTTGTCGGCTTATATAAAATCTTTCTAAATAATATTTTCTTTTTAGCCTATGATTTTTCATTTTTAACCGTCAAATACTTATCTTTGCAATACTTTTAAAGCAAGACAAATATTATGTTTGATAATTTATCCAATAAGTTAGAAGGTGCACTTCATGTGCTCAAGGGGCATGGTCAGATTACGGAAGTAAACGTAGCTGAAACGCTCAAGGAGGTACGCC
>DATGSA010000363.1:0-11658 GCA_035303085.1 Flavobacteriaceae bacterium | reverse complement strand
TTTATTGAGGTAAATCCGCGTATTCAAGTAGAACATACGGTAACGGAAGTGGTTACGGGAATCGATATTGTAAAATCACAAATTTTCATCGCCGGCGGATATAAATTAAGCGATCAACAAATTAAAATTTATAGTCAAGACAGCATAAAAACAAATGGATTTGCCGTGCAGTGTCGGGTGACCACAGAAAACCCCAAAAATGATTTTAAACCGGATTATGGAACGATTACTACATACAGAACAGGAAGTGGTTTCGGAATACGATTAGATGGAGGAAGCGTTTATCAAGGTGTTACAATTTCTCCTTTCTTCGATTCCATGTTGACGAAAATTACAGCTAACAGCCGGACCTTGGATGGAGCTTGCAGAAAAATGAGACGCGCTTTGGCCGAGTTTAGAGTTCGCGGGGTAAAAACCAATATGGCTTTTTTGGATAATATATTGAGTGATCCAACTTTTAGAAAAGGAAAGGTAACGGTAAATTATATTAAAAATACGCCCGAATTGTTTGATATCAAAGAGCCGAGAAACAGGGCCACAAAAATGCTCAATTTCTTGGGTGACGTGATTGTCAACGGAAATCCTGATGTAAAAGAAATCAATCCCAACAAAAAGTTCGTTCATCCGCAGGTCCCAAAATTCGATAAAAAGAATAATTATCCAAAAGGGACAAAGGATTTACTGACAGAACTCGGTCCGGAAGAGTTTTCTAAATGGTTGAGTAAGGAGAAGAAAATACATTATACAGATACTACAATGCGCGATGCTCATCAGAGCTTGTTGGCCACCCGGATGCGTACTCAAGATTTGGAAAAAGTAGCTCGGGGATTCGCCAAGGATTTTCCCGAAGTTTTCAGTATGGAAGTTTGGGGAGGAGCAACTTTTGATGTCTGTATGCGGTTTTTAAATGAAAACCCATGGGAGCGGTTGCGGATTTTGCGGGAAGCGATGCCCAACATCTTGTTGCAGATGTTGTTACGAGGCTCAAACGCAGTGGGTTATACCGCTTATCCCGATAATTTAATCGAACGTTTTGTTGCCGAAGCTTGGGAAAATGGGATCGATATCTTTCGAATTTTCGATTCGCAAAACTGGATGAAATCAATCGGACCTGCTATTGAGCACGTACGAAAACAAACCGGTGGTTTAGCCGAAGGTTCGATGTGTTATACCGGAGATATTCTCGACCCTAAAGCCGATAAATATACGTTAGAATATTATTTGCAATTGGCTAAAGACATTGAAAATGCCGGAGCCCATATTCTTGCCATCAAAGATATGGCGGGCTTGCTGAAACCATACGCAGCAAAAGAGTTGATCACGGCTTTAAAATCGGAGGTCGATATTCCAATTCACTTGCACACCCACGATACGTCGTCGGTTCAATCGGCCACTTATTTAAAGGCCATTGAAGCAAATGTCGATGTTATTGATGTTGCCTTAGGAGGACTGAGTGGCCTGACTTCTCAACCCAATTTTAACTCTTTGGTAGAGTCAATGCGTTATCAACCGCGAGAAAACAAAATGGATATTGAAAAATTAAATGAATATTCCACTTATTGGTCCGATGTGCGCGAATATTATTATCCGTTTGAATCCGGTTTAAAATCCGGAACGGCAGAAGTGTACAAACACGAAATTCCGGGCGGCCAGTATTCTAATTTAATACCTCAAGCAGCATCGCTGGGATTGAGAGATCGCTTTACGGAAATTACGGATATGTATGCCAAGGTGAATGAGGTTTTTGGAAACGTGATCAAGGTTACGCCGAGTTCAAAAGTAGTGGGCGATATGGCGCAATACTTGGTCAGTAACAATATCAGTATTGCAGAGTTTTTGGAGAAAGGGGACAGTTTGTCTTTTCCGGAATCCGTAAAAAGTTTCTTTAAAGGTGATTTGGGTCAACCGGTGGGAGGATTCCCAAAAGATGTTCAAAAAATTGTACTTCGAGATGAAAAACCTTATACCGATCGTCCCAATAAACATTTAGAACCCATTGATTTTGATAAGGAAATGGCGGAGTTCAAAAAGGAATTTGAGACTGGTATGGATCGAGAACTGGACATCACGGATTTTCTGTCTTATAAACTATATCCAAAGGTATTTGCTGATTTTCAAAAGCATTATATCAAGTATGGTAAAGTTATGCAGATACCCACTAAGAATTTCTTTTACGGTATGGAGCCCGGGGAAGAAATTATTGTGGAGTTAGACAAAGGTAAAACCTTATTGATTGAGTTGATTTCTATCACTGAAGCCGATGAAGATGGAGAGAAGAGTGTATTCTTTAAATTGAATGGTCAATCGAGAGGGGCGAAGATCAAAGACAATACAATTGCGGTAGACAAAGTGGTTCATAAAAAAGTAGACAAGGATAATCCGAAAGAAGTCGGCGCACCATTGCAAGGTTCGCTTTCCACAATATTGGTTAATGAAGGAGATATAGTTGAAAAAAACCAAGAATTATTTGTGATTGAAGCGATGAAAATGGGAACGACTATTAGCGCTAATGTTGCCGGAAAAGTTAAGAAAATTCACCTTGGAGAATCCACAATGGTGCAAAGCGATGATTTGGTGGTGGAAATGGAATAGGAAAAAATCGTTAGGCTTATTGAAATGTTTAAATGCGATGTTTTAAAATGAATCGGCTGACAGCTGATTGGGCTGTTGTTCAAGCAGAGCATCGATTCGTTTTGTCAAATCAACTCCCGTACATTTCGGATTAAACTAATACTGCGTCTATAAGAAAAACCATGTCTTGCGATATTATACGAGAGATTTCTGATAAAAATACATTGGAAGAAATATTTCTTCAAAGGAGATTTTAAAATATGGTATATCCCAGAATAAACGATAGCGAGTGGTAATCGGAACCCCACCCCATATAATGGGTTAATATATCTCTGCCGGTTTGATACCTAATTTCTACACTGTATTTATCATGGAGTTTGTAGCCTGCTCCAAAAGCAAAATTAACACTGGTTTCAATTTGGTCAAGTGTATAATAATTCGAACCATCTGCTCTTGTCATTTCAATGGAGGCGTCCAAAACCAAATCCAAGATAAACGAGGCGTTTAAAAAAAGTTTAGAGTTGCTATTAAGATAGAAATAATGTCTAAAGGTTGCCGGGATTTCAAGAGAACTGTAATCAACTTTGCCTGTTAGTGTATTTCCGGTGATATTTCTTTGTTCATTTGTTTTCTCCGATTTATAATATTGATAAGTAGGTTCAATAGCAACAGCCCATTTATTTTTATTAAACGGTAAAATGTATTCTGCTTCGATACCTATTCTAAATGCGATTTCCTTGTCAAAATTGATGTCATCTATATCAAAATCAGAAGTTTGAATAGAAAGCCAAGAGCTATTTATTCCCGGTCGAATATTGAAATTAAATTTATGTCCTTCTTGTTTCTCGCTGTAATTCTCAAAATCAGCAGAATAACACTCGTTATATGCTACAAAAAAAATTGATTAAATCCTTCCTTTTATACTGCAGTCGTTCAATCCTTTTATCACTGATAGTAGAACATTTTAAGTCGTTGAATAATTGTTGTTTATAAGCATTATTCGTTCTTATGTTTGAATTTTTGTCTAAATTTTTTTTGAAGATTAACTGTTCGGCTTGTGAATCATTTACACTGTAAAAATATTTCTGCAATCTGCCTTCTACATAAGCATACAAATTGGCTTTTCCCTCAACCAGTACCTTTAAAAACACTTCATCTTCCTGAAAAACGGGCCTGCTTTCTTCAGTCAACCGTTTAATTTCATCGTTGTAAGTTTTATCGATTAAAACATTTCGACCTACGTATTTTGAGATGTCATCAATGCCGAATTCCTTAACGTTCTCAATCGTAGCTTTTTGTGGTTCCGAATTCTCGGTAAGTTTGTATTCAAATTCAGTCGGATTGTTTTTCCAATCTAAATTTTTGATTAAACAATTTGTTTTTTGATTGTCCCAATCGATAAAATATCCTGCTTCAAAAGTGATCTGTGCATAAGAATTAAAACTTAAAAATAAAAGAAGGAAGACGAGAAGCTGATTTTTCATAGTGGCTGTTTTAGCGTTATTTCGAGATTTATAAATTAACACTGATTGCAAAGCACTGGTTGTTTGGGGGTTATTGCTGTAAGCCGTGTAAATCAGGAATCATTGTTAATTTTGAGCGTAAATATATATGGTTTTCGCGAAAATCAAAGGGATTTTTTTGATTTTTCGTTATCAAATTTTTAATATTTAGAAGGAGAGTCTATACAAATACAGTTCTTATCAATATCCGTCTTTTATAATATACAGGGAGATTTATCGAATTATGAACGCAACCCAATTTGGAAGGAAATTAAAAATTTAACCGTAGTTCAATAGCGAAATTCAGATTTGTAATATTTTCCTCAAAAGGTTGTCAACTTTTGATTTGAAAAATAATTGCTTTATAGTTCAATCTTTTGCTGACGGCTTGCACTAATGTTGAATTAAAACCTTTTCGATTGCTTTCCTATCATTGACGAATAATCAATTTTGAAAATTGGAAATTGAGTTTTCGAAGTTTTTACTCCCCATGATTCGTGCATTTTATTCTTAGGCACTTTGAACTATTCAATTTTAACTTCATTAGCAGAAAAAGAACTGCCAACGGAGTTCAACTAATCCCCAACCTTAAAAACATTCGGCTAAACTCTCTCTCCAGTGCGGGAAATCAACTTCGAAGGTCTGTTTGAACTTAGATTTATCCAACACTGAAAATGTTGGTCGTTTAGCCGGGGTAGGATATTCTTCAGACAGGATAGGATTAACTTTACAAGGGCTTTTTGAACGTTTCAAAATTTCATAAGCAAAATCATACCAAGAGGCTATGCCTTCATTAGCGACGTGATAAATTCCGTAAGCTTCGGAATTGCTTTTTAAAATTTCATAAATCGCTTGAATTAAAACCGAAGTATGGGTCGGCGTACCGATTTGATCATAAATTACGTTTAACTCTTCTTTCTCTTTCCCCAAACGCTTCATTGTAGAAAAGAAATTATGTCCTATTGAAGAATACAACCATCCGGTTCGTAAAATAAAATATTGACTGAGAATTTGCTGAAGGTGTTGTTCCCCGGCAAACTTGGTTTTTCCGTAAAAATTTATCGGATCGGGAAGTTGGTTTTCTTGAATCGGTTTGTTTGATTTACCGCCAAATACGAAATCGGTGGAGATATGAATAAGCGTGATATTGGATTTTTCACAAATTTCAGCCAAGTTTTTCACCGCAACACTGTTGACGTTTTCCGCTTCTTGCTTTTCTGTTTCCGCCTGATCTACCTTGGTGTATGCGGCACAATTGATGATATAATCGAAAGTTTTGTTTAAAAAACACTTTTTGAGATGATCTTTTTTTGTAATGTCCAATTCAGCCGAAGAAAAATACGTCCAATCACCAGAGATTTTTTCAGTTTGTTGCCGGTGTTTTAGATTTTTTCCCAGTTGCCCGTTGGCTCCGGTTACTGCTATCTTTTTATGTTTCATACTTCCAGATCTTTAAAAAGCGGTAGATGTTGATCTTTTTCTGAAATGATTCGTTTTTCCACCGGAATTTCCCAGTCGATATTGAGTTGAGGATCATCATAACGAATACCGATTTCAGCCTCGGGATCATAAAACTCATCACATTTGTATATAAATTTAGCTTCCTCGCTTAAAACCGCAAATCCGTGTAACAATCCTTTAGGCACAAAAATTTGTTTTTTATTTTCCTCGCTGAGCTCTATGCTGAAAACTTCTTTGTAGGTTTCAGAATCCGGTCTGTTATCAACCACTACATCTAAAATCTTTCCTTTGGAAACACTGACCAATTTTGCTTGCGCGGCCTTTCCCTTTTGTGCGTGTAAACCACGAATAACTCCATAAACTGAAAGCGACTCATTGTCCTGAACAAAATCGATGGGTTTTCCAATAAGCTTTTCAAAAACTTTTTGGTTATATCGTTCAAAAAAATAACCTCTTTCATCTTGAAATACTTTTGGTATTAAGATATAACAATCGGCAATTGGGGTGGGTTGAATTTGCATAAATTATTGATTGAGCCAAACCACTTATATAAATGATTTTTTAGCGATTCTTTATTCCACACAAAAGTAAGCTAATTTAAAGCTTTATTCAAAATTCCGTAGTGAGTCTATTTAAAAAAGTAAGATAGTGTTTAGAAAACGTGATGAGATGGAATAGGAAATACCGATGAAGAAAATTTATTATAGTCTGAAAAACTATCAAAAAATTGCATATTATAGCGGATAATTTAAAGGTTATTAAATACTGTACTATGGGAGTTTTACCTGAAAAACAAGATAAATACATCCATTTTTTTAAATTTATTTTAAAATATCGCAATACAGATATTTTTTCAGATGGGGATACTGAAAAAGGAGAAATGGAACATCAAGTCCAGGAAGAATGGGATCACAGCCCAGAAGAGCTTGTGGAGGATTTAAAAAAGATGGGGCCGACTTATATCAAATTAGGTCAGCTGTTATCTACGCGCAGTGATTTGCTTCCTGACCCATTTTTAAAAGCCCTCGAAACCCTACAAGACGATGTGAAACCCATACCGTATGAAGAAATTCAGAAAATATTTCAAGAGGAAATAGGAGATAGGATTTCAAAAGCCTTCTCGTCTTTTGATTCTGATCCTTTAGCTAGTGCTTCCATTGGGCAGGTGCATAAAGCAGTTTTACATTCAGGGAAAATTGTGGCAGTTAAAATACAACGACCCGAGGTCCGAAAAAAATTCTTGGAAGATTTGAATATTCTGATGACTTTATCTAAGAAAGCGGAATCTTTTTTTGAGCAAACTCGTAGGTATTCCATCCACGATACGGTTGAAGAACTCCGTTATATATTGCTTCAGGAATTGGATTACGAACGGGAAGCAGAAAATTTAGTTCGGCTAAAAGAAAATATGGAAGCGTTCTCTTATTTATATATTCCGGATATAGTTGAAAACTACTGTTCTAAAAAAGTGCTGACCATGGAGTTTGTTGATGGTCAAAAGGTGACCACGCTATCCCCTTTTCAGTTACAAAACATTTGCAAACAGGAAATAATCGATGATTTTGTAAAGGGCTATTTAAAACAAATTATTGTTGATGGTTTCGCACATGCCGACCCACATCCGGGAAATATTCACATGATGAAATCTGGAAAACTGGCCTTGATGGATCTTGGAATGGTCGCTAAATTTAATGAAAGCGTAAAGGAAAATATCCTTAAACTCATGATAGGTCTCGGAGAAAATGCCGGGGAACAAGTGACCGAAATTCTTTTAAAAATGAGTGAATATAATGAGCAGGAGGCAGACATCGTCAATTTCAAAAAAAATGTAATCCGTAAAGTAGAGGAAAATCGAAATCGAAATGCTGAAGAATTGCACAATGGTCGTACGATTATGGAAATAAACAAAATTGCTGCCCAAATGGAAATCCGTCTTCCGATAGAATTTGTCTCTCTCGGGAAAATCTTGCTCAATATGGATCAGATTATAGCTTTTCTGGCTCCAAAATATAAACTTCAAGAAACTATAAAAAACTATGTAGAGCATTTGATGAAACACCATATGCTCAATGAATTAAAGACCGGTAATATTTTGAGAAACCTGCTGGAAAGCAAAGAATTATTGGAGAATCTTCCTTACCGATTAAATAAAATCACCGAAGCTTTAGCTCAAAATAAATTTGAAGTTAAAATGAAAGTTTTTGATGAAAGAAGATTTATTATCGCTTTCCAAAAAGTAGCTAATAGAATAACCATTGGGTTGATTGTAGCCTCTCTTATTTTAGGAGCTGCTTTGATTATGCGAATTCCGACTGAATGGACACTTTGGGGTTACCCGGGATTTGCAGTATTACTATTTATTTTTGCGGCACTGATAGGGTTTTATTTAATTTATCAGATTTTGTTTAAAGATGAAGAACAAAAGTGAATACCTTCAATCTCTGAATAATACAATTTGTAAATGTTGAATGTTAGAAATCAACTGATTACCGAGAATTCAGAACGAAATATCCAATTATGGATGAAGCGTTTAGACGAAGTATCGCCTAAAGGTTTTGGAAATAAAATATATAAACTGAAATACAACCTTTTGGAAGCTAAAAAGTTGGGTTGTAAAACTGTATTGACTTTTGGCGGAGCCTATTCCAATCATATTGCCGCTTTAGCGCAGGAAGCGAAAAATAAAGGATTTAAAAGTATCGCAATCATTCGTGGAGAAGAACTCGGACAAAATATAGAGCAAACTTTACAACAAAATCCTACTTTGGCACAAGCTGCTCAAAACGGGATGCAACTCGAATTCATTTCCCGTTCCGCTTATCGTGAAAAACATACCGCAGCTTTCAAAGAGGATTTGATCAACAGATTTGGACCGGTTTATATCCTACCCGAAGGCGGTACCAATTCTCTCGCGGTAAAAGGTTGTGAGGAAATATTGACTTCAACAGATAAAAGTTTTGATTATATCTGCTGTCCCGTGGGGACCGGAGGAACTTTGAGCGGAATAATTAAATCGGCTACTCCTGAACAACAAGTTATAGGATTTGCTGCCTTGAATGCAGATCTGACAAAAAACATAGAAGAATTTGTTGAAAATGGGAACTGGGAACTCATTCCAGATACTTGTTTTGGAGGATTTGCCAAAATAAATAATGAATTGGTGAGTTTTATAAATAGATTTGTAGAGCAACACCAAATTTATTTGGATCCGATTTACACCGGAAAAATGATGTACGGAATATTAGATCGCCTCAAAAGTGGTTGTTTTAAAGAAAACAGTCGTATTTTAGCAATTCATACCGGAGGATTGCAAGGAATTGCCGGAATGAATCAAAGATTGGTGAAAAAGAACCGGCCAACTATAAAATATAAATAAAATGAAAATCAGAATATTACTTGTTGTGGGAGTTGTGTTTTTATTGACCTCTTGTGGAGGCGGTAAAAAATATTCTAGGAGCATCAAAAAAAAGTCTGGACAAACAAGTCATAAAAACCATCCTAAATTAGGCACTAATATTCCAAGTATAGAAGAATTGCCAAATCCCTTAGAGCAAAATATCCCTCATTTTGAAAGTGACGTTTCACGGTATATCTATATGTATAAAGCTATAGCGATGGAAGAGATGGGCACTTATGGCATTCCGGCAAGTATCACTTTGGCACAAGGGATTTTAGAATCCGGCTCGGGAAAATCTGAACTCGCACGAAAATCAAATAACCACTTCGGAATTAAGTGTCATGATTGGAAAGGAGATCGCGTATATCACGACGATGATCTTTTGCAAGAATGCTTTCGAAAATATAAAAATCCCAATTATTCCTTTAGAGACCATTCTCTTTTTCTAAAACACCGCTCGCGTTATGGCAAGTTATTCGAACTTCCCATAGACGATTATAAAGGTTGGTCCTATGGTTTAAAAGCAGCTGGCTATGCCACAGACCCCTCTTATCCCAAAAAACTTATCGGAATTATCGAAAGATATGACCTTCATCAATACGATGAAAAAGTGCTGGAGAAACTCAATCGCGGGCAAGAAGAACAAACAGAAGAGCAACTGGCCGATGTGGACAATCAACCTTCAAATACACAAACTTATATTGTTCAAAAAGGAGATACACTATACAGCATATCCAAGAAATTTGGACTCTCGGTGGAAAGCCTGAAAAAACAAAACAATCTTTCTGAAAATAATATTGCTATTGGACAGGAATTAATTGTCAGTAATTAATGAGGCTCGATAAATTTCAACTTTATAACTACTTTACCCCAATAACCAAGAGTTTTAACCAAACCCTTGTTTATTTTTTTATCTTTATCGATTTGAAAACCATTAGTTTTTAAAAAAACCCTTGCAATTATATAACAAAAAACAAATAACCGGATATTTTAAAAAATCACTTTTTCAATGAAATTTAAATTACTTCTTCCTTTTTTATTCTTTTTTGCATTAATCCAAGCTCAACCCCCGGAAGGCTATTATGACGATGCGTATGGTTTGTTGGGTTACGAATTGAAAACAGCACTCAGTGGAATTACAGAACAAGGGCATGACCCTCAATCTTATGCTGCGTTATGGGGTTTTTTTAACACCTATGATTTGGATCGGTTTTATGAAAACGACAATACCATTTTGGATGTTTATTCTGAGGATCCGGAGGGAGAAGACCCGTATAATTTCAATGCTGGAACAGATCAATGTGGAAATTACAGCCAAGAGGCAGATTGTTACAATCGCGAGCATCTAATGCCGCAAAGTTGGTTCGGTAAAGGCTATCCGATGCGGACAGATATTAACCATATTTTTCCTGTTGATGGGTACGTCAATTCCATCCACGGTCATATGCCTTTTGGAGAAGTGACCAATCCAAATCACACTTCCTTAAATGGCAGTAAAAGGGGGATGAACTCCTATGACCATCCGTCTGCTTATACCGGTGAAGTTTTTGAACCCATCGATGAATTTAAAGGAGATATTGCGCGAACTTATCTCTATATGGCCGTGCGTTATGAAGACCAAATCGCGGATTGGCAATATGCAAATGACGGAAGCCAAAATACTTTAAACGGAACCTCCGATCAGGTATTTAATGACTGGACCCTGAGCATGCTTTTAAACTGGCATAAAGAAGATCCGGTTTCGCAACGAGAAATTGAAAGAAATGACCACGCTTATGAATTCCAAGGCAATCGAAATCCTTTTATAGACCATCCCGAGTTTGCCGATATGATTTGGAATCCCGACGAAGCAGAAATTTTAGACGAAGTTTTTGATGAAGATTTCAATGATTGTGAATTGGCAGAAGACACCTTTATGTCGGTGAGTGAAATGAGTTCGGCAGATTGGGAGTGTCTAAACGATTCCGGACAATATGATTCCGGCGCTATGGAAATGTATGCGATAGTCGACGGGCAAAATAAACCGAGTTTAGATTGGTTAATTACAGCTGATCCGATGAGTTTAGAAGATTCTACGGAGGAAGAGTTGAGTTTTTTTGTAGCTTCCACCTACGGAAATACCCCTTTACAGATATTATACTCCACAGAATATGACGGCGCAAACAATCCTTCAGATTTTGAGTGGCACACCATTCCGGGCGTTTATATCCCAAAACACACCGGAATCGACAATCAGGAAATACGTCATTATTTTTCCGGAATAGATATTTCCTTTCTTTCACAAAGTGATTTTTACTTGGCTTTTAGATATGATAATACCAACGGTCAAGAAGCTACACGATGGGTCGTAGATGATGTTAGTATCAGCGGAACACAAGAAATGAGTACCCCGAAAAATGAAATTGTAAAAGCTTCTGTTTATCCCAATCCGACAAAAGGAAATACCGTTTTTATCGAGCTTCCCAACTCAAACGGATTTGATTATGTTCTATATGATATCCACGGACGAAAACTTAAAGAAGATTCCGCCACACAAAATCAAACCTCAATTCATGTCGATGATTTGCAAACCGGGGTTTATTTGATTCATCTCAAAGAAAACAATAAGACTGTTGTTAAGCGACTGATAATTAAATAGATGTTTTAATATTGCAATTAAATATTTCTAAAAAGCTGTCTGTTTCAGGCAGCTTTTTAGATTTTCAGAAATAGGCATTTTAATGATTT
>DATGSA010000362.1:0-2318 GCA_035303085.1 Flavobacteriaceae bacterium | reverse complement strand
CTTTTGATGATTTTAGAGAAAACAGATTAATCATTGCCAACAGATTGGCTGAAGAATATTATGGTGGCGGAGTCATACCCAGAACAGAAGATGGTTATCCTGTAGGCTTTGGGAAAACAAATCAAGATGTCTTGTTGCCGGCATTTTTGGCAGCTTACAGAGGCAGCGATGCGAGTAAAGAAAAAACAGGAATGTTCAGAGATATTCCATTGCCAAATTGGGATATCAAATTCACCGGATTGATGGAGATAGAGTGGTTTAAACAAAATTTCAGAAGATTTTCCATAAATCACGGATATCGTTCGACTTATACCTTAAGTCAGTTTCAATCAAACTTGGATTACAATTTCAATGAACCCGATGCGGTTGATCAGGCCGGGAACTTCAAGCCCAAAGTTTTGTTGACCAATGTGAACCTGACAGAGCAATTTTCACCGCTAATAAAATTGGATTTCGAAATGTTGAATTCCATTAGCATTTCTGCAGAAGTCAGAAAAGACCGTGCGTTATCATTGAGTTTTGCCAACAATTTATTGACTGAAATTAAAGGAGAAGAATACATCATCGGATTGGGATATCGAATTCAAGACATTCGTATCGGAACTAACATTGGAGGAACACAAAGCGTGTTGGCAAGTGATTTGAATATTAAATTAGACCTTTCCATGCGAGATAATGAAACAATTATCCGATATTTGGATATGGCAAACAGCCAGACGACAGCCGGACAAACGATTTACGGCGCATTGTTGTCTGCAGATTACGCATTGACAAAAAACTTTACGATTATATTTTATTATGATCATGTGTTTTCGGAATATGCAATTTCAACAGCATTTCCTCAAACCAACATTCGAAGTGGGTTCACTTTGCGGTATAATTTCGGAAATTAAAAAAGAATATTAATTTTGACTAAAATAGTTGTATTATGAATTTTCCTTCAAACCTTAAGTATTCCAAAGACCACGAATGGGTCAGTGTAGATGGTGATATTGCTACCATTGGAATCACAGAATTTGCTCAAAGTGAATTGGGCGACATCGTTTATGTTGAAATAGAAACCGTTGGCGAAACCCTTGACCGCGAAGAAATCTTCGGTACCGTAGAAGCTGTAAAAACGGTTTCAGATTTATACTTGCCGCTTTCGGGTGAGATTTTAGAGTTTAACGAAAACTTGGAAGATGAACCAGAAAATGTCAATACCGATCCATACGGAGAAGGATGGATGATAAAATTAAAAATGTCAAATCCATCGGAATTAGATGATTTGCTCACAGATGAGGAGTATAAAGAGCTTATTGGAAAGTAAAATTTTATTCAGTATAGCGTTGGGCTATACAATTTTCATTACCATCCTTTTTTTTATACCCACTTCAGGACTCCCAAAAGTAGAAGTTTCCGGTTTTGATAAATGGATACATATTTTGCTCTTTGCATGCCTCTCGTTTATATGGTGTTTGTTTTTTTCAATGAGGGGAAATTTAGACTCTTGGAAGTCAATGCTGTTATTAGGTGCTTCTTTTATAGCTTATGGCATATTAATTGAAGTATTTCAAGAGATCTTTACAACTTCTCGAGCAGCTGATTTTTACGATGTATTGGCAGATATTGCAGGAATCATCCTCGGAATGAGTGTCTTTCAAGGTATAAAATCGAAAGTAACTAAAATGGCTATTTAGTTTTTCATTTTATATAATATTATATACTTTAGCAATCCATTAAAGAACACATTATGCAAGTCAAAAAGAACCCCAAAGCTGATGTTGGAAAAAGAAGCCTGCTCTTTTTTCAAATAGGTCTTGTTATTATGCTTTCCGTTTCCTGGGTAGCCTTGGAATGGAAAACCTATGATAAAAAAGCCGATTACGGGCAGCTCGATTTAGGAGATGATCTTATGGAAGAGGTTCCTGTTACTCAGGATTTAAATATTCCTCCGCCACCACCGCCTCCGCCACCACCACCGGCTCCGGATATTGTGGATGTAATTGAAGATGAATCTGAAGAAGAAGAAACTATTATTGAATCTACCGAAACTACTCCTGAAACCAAAATTGTTGAGGTTACTCAGATTGTGGAAGAAGTAATAGAAGAAGAAATTGAAGAAGTTCCCTTTGCAGTCATTGAAAACGTACCGGTATATCCGGGATGCGAGAATGAACGTACCAATGATGCAAAGCGAAAATGTATGAGTGATAAAGTAAACGTCTTTATCCAACGCAGATTTAATACGGATTTGGCGGGAGACCTCGGATTACAAGGAATCCAAAGAATTATGGTTCAGTTTAAAATCGATCCGCAAGGACGTGTAACTGAAGTGC
>DATGSA010000361.1:0-9532 GCA_035303085.1 Flavobacteriaceae bacterium | reverse complement strand
CGGACTTTTTCCTTCTTAAACCCATCACTAAAACGCCTTTGTTGACGTTGGGCTACGGTCATCTTAAATTGTTCTCTTCTTGCCATTTTTAATCATTTTTTTTTGGTTAAAAGCGGTCAACATTTTTCAGGCATTGACAGGGTGTAGGTGGTATGAGCTTCCCTAAACTGCGTTGACCGTTTTGATTTTCACTGCCGCACGAATCTATCTGCCTTTGCCCTTCGTGTGTTCATGTGATTTTACAAGGAAATTTCATAAGGTTTTCTGTTTTCGAAATTTAAGACCCGATTTACTTTTTTCTTTCCATAAAAACGCAATATTTCATTTTTCTCTCTTTTATTACCTCGCTCAAATACTCTTTTAATTACTGCTTTATATTGTTTTTGCCAATTGATCTGGTCAATGTTTGTATCCCAAAAAAGCGATGTTCTTGATAAAGTGAGATCGGGTTTTTTATGGTGTTGGTTTTCTTTTTCTAAACGAATATTATAGTAAGTCTGTAAGATAGCCAATATCTCCTCTTTTAATTTTAGTTTTTCTTCAATCTTTAATGCTAAGGCCGTATTCAGATTTCTTTTTTCCTTAATTATAGCATTTAAGGTTTGAGGATGTTCATCTATAGATAAGGCAAAAGGTCGCTGTTTTAAAGAACGTTTTTGTAATTCACGTTCTAAAACAATACCCGGATGTATTCTTTTGTATTTTAAGAGACTTTCCATAACAACACAAATGCAAACAAATTTGTTTATACATTTCAAATTTTAATAATAATTCTACTGCTTCGCTGGTGCAGGAACCTGTCTGCCTTGGGCAGGTCCTTTTGTGTGCTTTATCGATGATAGATTGTTTAGGGCTTATTTTTATTTGTACATTCTCACTTTTAAAGCAGAATCGTAGTTTTTTGCGCCGATAATATTTACTGGGCCCGGCATACTGCTATAAGAAAAACTATGGGCAATAGCAGTAGTGACAAGTTGTTTGGCTGCAAGTACTGCTGCTTCCATTTCATAATCCTGCGCCAAATACGCCGCTATAGCAGCTGAATAAGAATCTCCTGCTCCGCTTGTGTTTTGTGTTTGAATTCTTGGCGCCTCATAATAGGTCAATGTTTTACCATCGTAGAGGACGTCTATAGCCGGTCCTTCTAACCGACCTCCTTTAACAATGATATGCTGCGGACCTTGCTCGTGCAAATCGATGGCAGCTTGCGCCAGGTCTGTAACCTTTTCAATTTTACGATTCCCTAATAATACGGAGGCTTCCATCATGTTTGGGGTAATCAATTTTGCCAATGGAAATATTTCGCTTTGTAGGGTTGCTATAGCATCATCGTTTAAAAGTTTAGAATCCAGTTTTCCAATCATTACCGGATCAACTACAGGACGCGGAACATCAAATGTGTTTAACATGTTAGCCACAAGTTTAATCACTTGCTGGGAAAATAACATGCCGGTCTTGATACTATCTATGGGATTGCGAGCTACAGCAGTAGCAAATTGAGCTTCAATTGCCTCAAGGTCTATGGGATGTACGTTTTTATTCGTTTTTGGATGGCGTCCCACTATAGCTGTAATTGTAGCCATGCCGTAAACTCCCACCTCTTGAAAGGCCTTGAGATCTGCGTGTATTCCTGCTGTACCGCCAGATTCAGCACCGGCAATACTCAGGGTCCCTTTGGGTAATCTATTTTGTTCTATTTCTAAATTTTCCAATTCTATTTATTATATAGGGTTATTCTTCACATTTAAAATCCAACCTTAATAATCAGAGAAGGGTGAAATATATTTTGTTTTTGACCTGATCGGAAATTGGTATGCTTTGTTTAATTAATTATTCCTTCATCTATAAATATTCCTCCGCAAACTGTTTAGTAAACGCTTTGATTTCGTCTCGTACTTTTCTGAATTTTTGCATTCTTTTTTCGTGACTTCCTGTTGCTTTTCCAGGATCGTCAAAGGTAACATGAATTTGTTTGATGTTTTTGGGAAGAAGAGGACAACTTTCCTTTGCCGGGTCACATAAGGTCAAAACAAAATCGAAGTCGATCAGATGGTATTCACGCATATGATTGGAAGTGTGACCTGAAATATCGATACCATCTTCTTGCATTACAGTCATGGCCAAAGAATTTACTCCTCGAGCTTCAACACCGGCGCTATAAATATAGGCTTTATCTCCTGCAAAATATCGCAAATATCCTTCTGCCATCTGACTTCTACAGCTGTTTCCCGTACACAGAAATATGATGTTTTTTCTTCTTCTATTTGTTGACATAATTTAAGAATAAGGCGATAAAGTACAGTTTTAAAAATGATCTAACAACAGTTGGGGTCGCAGCAGTCGTTTTGCTTTTCAGCGTAAACACTGATACTGAAAATAATATTTTTATCGGCTTTATAATTCTTGATTTCCTCTGTGGTTAGATAGTTCGCCAAGATATCATCCGGAACAATAATAGGTTTTTCGGCTTGAATTGTAATGTTTTTAAAACCCGCCTCTTTGATGATGTTTAGATAATCTTCTTTTTGTATGGCGCTGGCGACACAACCGGCATACATTTCGGCTGCATTTTTGATTTTTTCCGGTAAATCGCCGGTAAGCACAATATCCGAAATGCTAAAATGTCCATCCGATTTCAAAATGCGATATACCTCGTTGAAGGCTTTGGTTTTATCGGGAACTAAATTCATCACACAATTGCTCACCACAACATCCACCGTACCCGGGGAAATCGGAATTTCTTCAATATCTCCTTGACGGAACTCGACATTGTTATAACCCAATTTTTCAGCATTGATTCTTGCTTTATCGATCATCGCCGGAGTGAAATCAATTCCAATAACCTTTCCCGTTTCGCCGGTTTCATGTCTGGCTACAAAACAATCATTTCCGGCGCCACTTCCCAAATCAACCACGGTGTCACCTGCTTTTATTTTAGCAAATTCGGTGGGTAAACCACAGCCTAATTTTAAATCAGCTTCGGAACTATAACCTTCTAAATGATCGTATTCATCACTCATAATGTTATACACCTCCGTACTACAACCTCCACTTCCGCAACAGGAGGAAGCATTGGTTTCTTGGTCTTGTAAAGCAATTTCGCTGTATTTCTGCTTTACCATGTCTTTGATTTCTTGGTTGTTGTTCATCTTGTCTATTTTTGATTAACAGCAATTTTTTTATCTTCTGTTTTAGAAGAAACGCGTTGCATGAATTTATTTAACTTTTCTAAACTTTTTTCATCGATACAATAACAAATTGTATTTCCTTCGATGTTTCCTTTGATTATTCCGGCCTCTTTAAGCGCCTTGAGATGCTGAGAAACAGTTGATTGCGCCAAAGGCAATTGATCGACAATATCTCCACAAATACAAGTGTTGACTTCGATCAAGTATTCAATAATGGCAATCCTCGCCGGATGTCCGAAGGCTTTTGCCAGTTTTGCAAACTCGTGTTGTTCAGCCGTGAAAGGCCTTGGTTTTGGAATAATCATGTCAGCTAAAAAACTATATTGCAATATTACGATAAAGGAAATAAACGACGATAGTATTCTTTAAATTTTCTGAATATTTTATGGTGGAAGTTTTTTAAGTTTCTCTACAGCTTCTAACAGAACAATCTCGTTAGTATCTCTAACAGAAAGTATTTTCCAACAAGCTTCCCTATTGAATTGGACTATATTGAAAATTTTCGATTTATCTTTAAAGTCATATAGTTTCATAGAGTTCATCACTAAGGTGTTTTTTAACGCAATACTTGATGAAAACCTAAATAAAGCTGTTAATATGCAATAAATCATTCGTAGTTTTATATTGAATAAAATGATACTCAAGCTGAATTAAGCGATTGTTTATAGTCGAATTCAATACTTCCTAAAAAAATTGGGAAATAACTTGGGAGGGCTTACGGATATTCCTAAATTGGCGTTTTTCGTAAAATAATTGATGAAAAATAGCAAATTGATGATAAAGCAACTACTTTTCTTTCTTCTTTCCTTTTTTTTAATAGCAGTTGGCTATACGCAAACTGAAATTCAACCTACTGATGAAATAATTATCGATCTTCAACTAATCAATCCTTCTTCTAAGATTAATGACGGGATAGCAGAAGTGCAAGTAAAAGGCGGTACCCCACCGTACGAATATAAGTGGAGCAATCAAAATACTTCTTTAGAATCAAATCGATCTGTAGATTTAATAGAAGGAATCGACTATTCGATTACAGTAACCGATTCCGAGGGAAACACTGCTTCAGAAACTTTTTCTATTCCTGCTGAATCTATCACTGAGAATGTGAATAGCGCAGTACAACCGGCAGTAGATCAACTTAGTGCTATTTTGTTTTGGGATCCATTTGCAGCTTTGGGGCTTCATGATCCAGTTATTTATGTGTCTGAAGAAAATATTACTCCTCCACAATCCGATAATGCTGAAATTCCTTATTACGTAAAAAAATGGTTAGTGCCGGAAGCAGAGGAAATTGAAAGAAACCAAGAGGTAGCCATCCTTGAAAGAGAAGGGGAGGAGGTTATTGTCAGCGCAGATTTCAAAGGAAAACTTCATCAGAAAGTTAAAGAAGGGGAATTCATTTCTCCTACCACTGATGGGGTTTCTATATTTGAGCCGGTTATTGGGATTGTTGAATTTGATCAATTGCCGGTGTTACATCCCAATGGAGATGTGATGACCAGTAAGATTCCCTTTATTGTGATTTGGCTCATGCTTGGAGCGCTGTTTTTCACCTTTCGATTGAAATTTATCAATATTCGTGGAATTCGACATTCGATAGACTTGGCCAAAGGGAAATTTGATAACCCGAATGCGCCGGGAATTATTACACACTTTCAAGCTATGGCAACAGCCGTTTCTGCGACGGTAGGTTTAGGAAATATTGCCGGAGTAGCTATCGCGATTTCTGTCGGTGGTGCCGGGGCATCCTTTTGGATGTTTGTTGCAGGATTTTTCGGGATGTCTTTAAAGTTTGCTGAGTGTTCGATGGGTGTAAAATACCGTATTATCGATGAAGATGGACGTATTTTTGGCGGACCGATGAATTATTTGCGCTATGGACTTGAAAAAAAGAATTTAAGGAGATTAGGTAAATTTTTAGCTGCATTTTTCGCTCTATTAGGAGTGGGTGCATCTTTTGGCGGAGGTAATATGATCCAATCAAATCAGGCTTTTAAGATAGTTTCAGAACAGATGCCGATCCTTCAGGGACAAGGTTTTTTGTTTGGAGTGGGATTTGCGATTTTAATCGGTGCTGTAATTATTGGAGGAATTAAAAGTATCGCAAGATTCACCGAACGAGTGGTTCCGATGATGGCAATCTTATATGTCATAGGATGTTTTATTGTGATAGGATTTAATATTAATAATATCGGGGCTGCTTTTATGGCGATTATCGATGGTGCTTTTTCTGCTGATGCGTTAAAAGGTGGATTCATCGGTGTGCTGATTGTTGGATTGCAACGAGCTGCTTTTTCTAACGAAGCAGGAGTTGGATCGGCAGCAATTGCACATAGCGCCTCTAAAACCAATACCCCAATTGCAGATGGGTTTACCTCTTTAGTTGAACCGGTGATCGATACGATGTTGGTTTGTACCATGACTGCTTTAGTGCTGATTTTTACAGGAATTCACGAACAAGATACCGGTATGGGAGGTGTCGAACTTACTTCTCAAGCTTTTGGTAGTGTGGTTTCTTGGTTTCCAATTGTCTTGGCTATCGCGGTGTTTTTGTTTGCTTTCTCTACCATGGTTTCTTGGTCTTATTATGGAATGAGATCTTGGACTTACCTTTTCGGAAGAAGTAAAAAGATAGAATTGGTTTATAAATTGATGTATTTGGTCTTTGTGGTAGTGGGAGCTTCAGTGAGCTTAGGTGCTGTATTAACCTTTGCCGACATGATGATTTTGGCAATGTCCTTCCCGAATATTTTTGGATTGTATATCCTCGCTCCGGAAATATATGCCGATATGAATGCTTATTTAGATAAACTCAAAAAAGGTCAGTTGTATATCAATAAGAGATTTTTGAAAACTTAAATTCATCGTTGTTATAAGATCTTATGAAAATTCGCCTCTTGGCTGAATCTTTGACCTGCTATTTAAATTAAAGAGATCATCTGAAACTTGTTTGCCAAACGGTCTTATTGTTGTGATTTCAATTGAACAGTTATATATCTGATGAACACAATTACAACGCAATGAAGTAATTTTCAATCTGATTTTTAAAACCTTATATTTTCAATGGTTTTCCGGCTTGCATTCCTGCGATTAGCTTATAACAGGATACTGCAATCAGCAAAGCCAAAGAGTAATTCCATTCTTGTGTAAAATCTTGAATTACGCCTACCAGCAGTGGTCCGACGGCGGCTAAAACATAGCCTATCGATTGCACAAGCCCTGACAATTCTGCCGCGGTTTCAGAATCGGGAGCGCGTAAAACAATGAGGAGTAAGGCAAGCCCGAACGTGCCGCCCAGTACAAAACCTAAAATGGCTACCCATATAAAAATAGGCGCTAAATCGGGCAACATCAATCCCAATAAACTGATAACTTCCAAGGCTATCAAAACACCAATGACCAAGCGTTGGTCTTTTCTTGAACCTGCCCAAAGGGGAATAATTAAAGCCCCTAAAATTCCGGTAGCTTGCGATAAGGAGAGCATCCATCCGGAAAATTCAGAACTATAACCATATTCTAATAAGATAGTGGGTAGCCAAGCCAATATCACATAAAAAGCGAGGGATTGCAGTCCCATATAAATAGCAATTTGCCACATCAATCGGGAGCCGCTGAGGTTTTTAATGCCGGCTTTAAGATTGCGGGTAGGGAGGGAGTTCTTTATTTTTTTAATCTGTGGAAGCCAAATAAAAAATGCAAATACAGCTAAAATAGCCCAAACACTGAGCGAGCCTCGCCATTCTAAATTTAGATTGGTGGCCAAGGGGACACTTAATCCTGCTGCTAAAGCCGCTCCCAAAGACATAGAGGCCGAGTGAAGGCTGGTGACCAAACCTGCTCTACGAGGAAAATTATTTTTGGTGATTGCAGGGATGAGCACATTCCCAAAAGCGATGGCGATTCCCAACAGGGCAGTACCGAAATATAAGCCGAAGATGCCATTGGTCGAGCGAATCAATATGCCTATGGTCAATAGCGCCATGGCGGCCAGCAGTGTTTTTCCAATTCCAAATCTCTTGGTAAAGATCGGGGTAATGGTAGAGACTACCGCAAAAGCTATTAAGGGTAAGGTGGTCAACAATCCGAGAAGACTTTCGGAAAGATTGAGCGACTTTCCTATTTCCTCAATCAAAGGTCCTACACTTGATAATGCCGGTCGTAGATTTATCGCGAGGAAAAGTATTCCAAACAATAAGCCTATCTGACTTCTTTTAGTTAGTATAACCCTATTTTTGCTCTCCATATAAAAAGTTGCCAAAATAAGTTATTTCGATGATTTAATGGGGTAACTTTTTGCAAAGATTGGAGCTCCTATTAGAGTTAAAATGGCCTAATATATATTGTTTAAAGTCACCAAATTAGCAGCAGAAGAATTTTCGAATTTTCTTTTTAATGATAAAAGGTTTTTGATAGGTTTGCCCTTAAAATACAAAGGTTTTATTCGAAGCACAGAACGTGTTAGATATATAAATGCAATTAGATTTATTAAAGACCTTGAATGTGAAAGTACAATTGTAATGGAAAACTACTTAACTAACGTCAAAAATAATGTTTTAGATTTTCTTGGCGGATTTACTCCAACACTTATCAAAGCTATAATCACCTTAATAATAGGTGTGATTGTTTTGCGAATAGTTAAAAAAATAATCGATAATTTTTTAACACGCTCTAAACAAATAGACGATTCGATAAAGTCATTCTTAAGAAGTCTTATTTCCATAGTGCTTTATTTCGGATTAGTTGCGATAGTCGCGACAGTTTTGGGGGTTGAGGCGTCCTCATTTATTGCATTATTAGGAGCCGCCGGTCTTGCTGTTGGCTTTGCGCTACAAGGAAGTTTAGCTAATTTTGCAGGTGGAATTTTACTGATAACTTTTAAACCTTTGCGAATTAATGATTGGGTGGAGATAAAGGGTCAATTTGGTGTTGTTCATCAAATTGATATACTCTATACGCGACTAAAAACCTTTGATGGACGCATACTTTCATTTCCCAATGGTATAGTGGCCAATACACATATTGATAATTGGACGATGACAGAGGTACGACGTATAAATTTACATTTTCAAATTCCTTTAGAAGAAGATGTTGATCGCGTGCGAGAAATAATGCTAAAGGTTATGAATGACCATCCCTTAGTTTTGGAAGATCCGGCTCCGTCTGTTTGGCTGGATAGTATTGATGCCTATGCCCTGAATATCTATGCGAGATCGTTTTGTAAAAACAAAGATTATTATCCCACTATTTGGAATCACTTAGAGAATATCAAAAAAGCTTTGGATAACAATGATATAAAAGTGCAAGTGCCTAAAAAAGAAGTTGTTTACTCATCACTGGATGATAAAAAGCAATCTAAACCCAACGACTAATTGTAATATAGCGAAATAATATTCGCTTTTGAGATTTATCGGGTTGACAATAAAAACAACGACAATCGAGGAAGTTGGGGTTTTGTAATCTTACTCAACTTTTAGACGAAGTTGATACAAACTTGTACCAAAAACCGTTACAGCAATTAGTGTTAGTTTTATTAGGCCATGTTTAAATTTAAATTCGAAGATTGGTTTGCTATCATTACAACCGCAATTATAATGATAACAACGCTCTCGTTTGGGACAAAAGCGTCTCCATTTGATTATACCCTCAGTATGATTGGCAACCGATTTGATGCTCGATTAGAGTTTATTATCTGGGGAGTTTTGACCGCAGGTTTACTGGTTTTGTTTGTGTTGCATATCTTTAAACTCGGGGCATTTAAACATGAAAAAGCAAGGAAATATGTTCTAAGATCGGGCGTTTTTTTAGTGTTAACCGTAGTCACCCCTGCCATCGAAGAGTTATGGCCCATATTGCATAGATTGCACGCCGTATTTGGAGCGCTTTTTGGATTGTCTCTTGTGACTTCTCTCTACTATTTCATTAAATATATCAAAGCGTTTAACCAGAAACTTTTTTCCGTTTCCTTCCTACTACTCATGCTTTCTGCAGGTGGGTCGGTAGTTATATTTTTTCTTTTTGGAAATACCGGCTTGTTCGAGCTCTTCTTTTTTGTTTCTATACCCTTAGTCTTACTTTTCTTAGAGTTTACCATTAGAAGGTAATTCGCTGTTGAGCAAATCCACTTAGTGATTGTTTTTTATTGGTTCCTTCGGATGATAGATACTTAGGTTGCTTATATTAAAACAATCTATGGAGGTCAACTTTCGCACAAAAAAAATCCAATTTTCTTTATAAATTTATCACACGACGTTTATTACCGTTGGATTTATCCAACGGGTTTAATACAGCGCTACTTAGGGCTTTAGCCCAATTTGAATGCTGCTATCAGGCAATCATATTTTGTT
>DATGSA010000360.1:0-6725 GCA_035303085.1 Flavobacteriaceae bacterium | reverse complement strand
TGAGATGGAGTTCTTGTAATATATTTTCAACGCAAGATCACGCCGCAGCTGCAGTAGCAAAAGCCGGTGTGCCCGTTTTTGCATGGAAAGGTATGAATGAAGAAGAGTTTGATTGGTGTATTGAGCAAACTTTGTTTTTTGGAGAAGATCAAAAATCACTAAACATGATTCTTGATGATGGAGGAGATTTAACTAATATGGTTTTAGATAAATATCCGGAATTAACAAAAGCGGTCAAAGGAATATCTGAAGAAACCACAACCGGGGTTCATCGACTTTATGAGCGAATGAAAAATGGAACTTTACCGGTTCCCGCCATTAATGTAAATGATTCTGTTACCAAATCGAAGTTTGACAACAAATACGGCTGCAGAGAAAGTGCAGTTGATGCCGTTAGACGTGCAACAGATGTAATGATGGCTGGTAAAAGAGTCGTTGTCTGCGGGTATGGAGATGTAGGAAAAGGTACTGCTGAATCATTTAGAGGAACAGGTGCAATTGTGACAGTCACTGAAATTGACCCAATTTGCGCATTGCAAGCTGCTATGGATGGTTTTGAAGTGAAAACATTGGAGTCTGTGATTGATAAAGCTGATATTGTTGTTACAGCTACTGGAAACTACAATATTGTTCGCGGAGAACATTTTGAGCAAATGAAGGATAAAACAATTGTCTGCAATATCGGACACTTTGATAATGAAATCAATGTAGCTTGGTTAGACGAAAACCACGGAGATTCGAAGGTGGAGATAAAACCACAAGTAGATAAATATACGGTTGACGGGAAAGATATTATCTTGCTGGCAGAAGGTCGATTGGTCAATTTGGGTTGTGCTACAGGACATCCCAGTTTTGTAATGAGTAATTCTTTTACCAATCAAACCTTAGCGCAAATAGAACTTTGGAATCATTCTGATAACTATGAAAATAAAGTTTATATGCTGCCGAAAAAACTGGATGAAAAAGTAGCTGAATTGCACTTAGAGAAAATTGGCGTTGAATTGACTAAACTCAATCAAGAACAAGCCGATTATATCGGAGTAGAAAAAGAAGGTCCTTTTAAACCGGAGTACTATAGATACTAAAAAACTTAAGTGAAATAAAAAACACCGACTTTGTTTTATAAACAGGTCGGTGTTTTTTGTTTTTGGGGAAGCAATAGGTCGCTTTAGCGGTAATACAACTTCAGTTTAAAATGATTGTTATAATACCTAACCACTTTTTTTGGAAATAAAAAAGCCACGCTAATCGCATATCAGGATGGCTTTACTTTAAATTTTAATGCGGTTTTTTAAACCTACGCTTCGAATGGTTCGACAGAGACAATTGATTTGCTGCCATATCTTTTTTCGTACTTTACAATTCCGTCTATACCGGCGTGTAAAGTATGGTCTTTTCCTAAGTAAACGTTTTTACCTGGTTTATGAAGAGTTCCGCGTTGACGAATGAGAATATTCCCTGCTCTGACAGCTTGCCCGCCAAAAATTTTAACGCCAAGACGTTTCGAATGTGAATCTCTTCCGTTTTTTGAACTTCCGACTCCTTTTTTTGTTGCCATTTCTTAAGTGTTTTAAAAGTTAATCTTCAGATGGGGTTCCGCCATCCAATTCATCTTGCCAAGCTTTTAACTCGTCAAACTTACCTTCAGCAGCCATCTTTGCCTGCTTTTGCCAAGTTTGAGGATCCAAGCGTGCTAAGCTACTGCTTGCTTCAGCAAGAATTTTCTTTATTTCTTCTTCTGATAATTCAGAGAGCTTTTCAAAGCTATCGATCCCTCCAGCGATTAAAGCTTCCGCTGATTTTGGACCAATACCTTCAATAAGGGTCAAATCGTCTTTTTTAGCTGGTTTTGAATCCGCTTTTTTAGGTGTTGCGCTCTCTTCCTTTTTAGAAGTAGATTTATCGCCTCCAATAGACACGATTTCAATTTTGGAAAGATGCTGACGATGACCTCTTTTTTTACGGTATCCCTTTCTTCTTTTCTTTTTAAAGACAATCACCTTGTCGCCTTTAAGATGCTCTATGATCTTAGCTTCAACGGAAATACCGTCTATAACCGGGGCGCCAACTTCTATGTTGCCGTTATCTGTCAATAAAACACGATCAAAAATTACTTTTGACCCTTCATCTTCCTTCAAACGGTTAACATACAACTGCTGGTCTTTCTCAACTTTGTATTGAAGCCCTGCTATTTCTACAATTGCATACATTTTCTATAGGTATTTATTAATTTTAGGACGGCAAAGATAGTGTTTATATCTTTTATAGACAATAAACAAGGAGAAATGTTTTTGTTTTATAATATAAAGATTCGTCCAAATTTAAAAAAGACAAATCTGCGGTTGATCGAATAATTTTCGATAAACCAAAGATAATGACGGATTATGCAGCTAATCTTGCCCTTCTATGCGAGATCCCAAGATTTCTTAAAGTAGTGCATCAAAATATAAGTTACTACAAAAACAGATAAAACTCCCATAAGTCCCACCACCAATAAAAGTAAGAAATAGTTGGTGGTAATGAAATCGAGTTGGGAGGGAAGAAGAAAACTGCCTTCCCGAACAGTAACAAACACCCCGAAAAATATTGTAAATATTATTGTGGCGATAATTCCCGTTTTAACCCCTGTTTTAAAACCCATTTTATAACTGAAATCTTCAACATTAGCTCCCTTTTCGCTGATAGCCATAAAAATCCCCAAAGCACAAATAAGCGCATTAAAAAGGCTGTATATCGGGCTGTTGATATATCCTAATGCTCCGAGTAAAGCGAAATATCCGATTAAGAAAATCCCAGTAATAATACCGTATTTGATCGATGTAAGATTGCTTTTCATAATAATAAGGTTTTTCGTTTGGTTAAAATTAATTAAATATATACAGAGCTCGAACTGATAAGTGTTAAATCTTTTGAGTTATTGTTTGGTTTTTACGAGATTTCTATAAAGAAGTGAGTGTTAAGCGGGAAAAAATAGATTATTGTGATTTTGTGATATGCTGAAATTCGCAGTATTATGAGGCGAAACGCGTTTTAAAAATAATTTTATGTTGAGCAAATTGAAAAGTGCTTGACAGGGGGTATTAAAGAAGAAATAAAGGTTTAATGTTAAAATGTACTTTGTGTAGTAACAAATTTATAGATTTGTCGTCACCTTTTAAGAACGTATAAAAACAATTAAACCTAAAATGTAATGATCAAAAAAGCAAGCTTATTTATTTGTACATTCCTATTGACTTGTTGGGCTTTTGCACAAGAGGTTGAATTTACGGAGTACAATTTGGATAATGGTCTTCACGTGATTTTACATCAAGACAATACGGCGCCTGTCGTAACTGTTGGTGTGATGTATCATGTCGGAGCCAAAGATGAAGAACCGGGAAGATCCGGGTTCGCACACTTCTTCGAACACTTATTGTTTGAGGGAACAAAAAATATCAATCGCGGAGAATGGTTCAGTATCGTTTCCGCTCACGGAGGACAAAACAACGCAAATACCACACAAGACAGAACTTATTATTACGAGAGTTTTCCCTCTAATAATTTAGAATTGGGCTTGTGGATGGAATCAGAAAGAATGTTGCATCCAATTATCGGGCAAATAGGGGTGGACACACAGCGGGAAGTCGTAAAAGAAGAAAAACGCTCCCGTATGGATAATGCGCCTTATGGTAAAATACTTTATGGCGGTGCGGTTGAGCCTAGTTTGTTTAAAAACCATCCTTATAAAGAAACCGTTATTGGTTCGATGGAAGATATTGACGCGGCAAATTTAGAGGAGTTTGAAGCTTTCTTTGAAAAGTATTACGGCCCTAATAACGCGGTGCTGGTTGTTGCAGGAGATATCGATAAGCAAGAAACAAGAGCTATGATCGATGAATATTTTGGGCCAATTCCAAGAGGTAATGAAGTTACTAGAGTAAATGTAAAGGAAGAGCCGGTTCAAGGTCCAATTAAAGTTACCGAGTATGACAGCAATATTCAAATTCCTTTAAAAGTATTTGCATATCGTACACCTGCTATGAAAGACCATGATACTTATGTTCTAAATATGATTTCGACACTTCTCACCAGGGGCAAGAGTTCTCGTATGCATAAGAAAATGGTAGAAGAAGACAAAACTGCTTTACAGGTATTAGCTTTTAATCGGCCACAAGAAGATTATGGAGTTTATATCATAGGTGCACTTCCAATGGGGGAAACCTCTATGGAAACAGTAGCAGAAGGCATGGACGAAGAAATAGAACGATTGCAGAACGAACTTATTTCTGAAAAAGAATATGAAAAACTGCAAAACATTATGGAAAACACTTTCGTTAGTGCAAATGATAGTCAAGAAGGCATAGCACATTCCTTGGCTAATTTCTATACGCATTATGATGGTCAAACTGATTTGATCAATGAACAACTCGATATTTATAAAAATATAACACGCGAAGAAATTAAGGAAGTTGCTAATAAATATCTCAATAAAAATCAACGTGTAGATTTGGATTATTTACCTGGATCTGACGAAGAAAATTAAAAAAATAACAATACTCATGAAAATTAAATTTATATCGATATTCTTGTTGTGTTTGACCTTTTCTATGGCACAAGCACAAATAGATCGCTCAAAAATGCCAGAGCCCGGTCCGGCTCCTGAAATAAACTTAGGAACACCTGCCAGTTTCGAGCTGGACAATGGATTGCAAATTATGGTGGTAGAAAACCACAAAATCCCTAAAGTCAGTGCGAGATTGGTTTTGGATAACAAACCTTATGCTTCCGGAAATAAAGTAGGAATAAAAGCACTGTATAGTTACATGATGGGAACCGGTACCGAAAACTTGGATAAAGAAAGCTTTAATGAAAAAGTCGACTTTTTAGGAGCAAGCATAAATTACGGCCCCAATAGTGCTTCAGCAAGTTCACTATCCAGATTTTTCCCTGAGATATTTGAACTGATGGCTGATGGTTTGTTGCATCCGGCTTTTAATCAAGAGGAGTTTCAAACACAAAAAGAGCGGTTGATTGAAGGTATTAGATCGCAGGAGAAAAGTGCACAAGCTGTTTCTTCAGATGTGCGAAGCGCCTT
The DNA here is from genome assembly GCA_035303085.1 of Flavobacteriaceae bacterium. GTDB lineage: Bacteria > Bacteroidota > Bacteroidia > Flavobacteriales > Flavobacteriaceae > JAJYSO01. Next base: position 1,651 of record DATGSA010000360.1, on the reverse strand, counting down.
GGCTTTTGGTAAACATCACCCGTACGGAGAGTTTGCTACTAAAGAGTCTGTTGAAGGCCTGGAGCTATCGGATGTAGAGAATTATTACAACAACTTTATCAGTCCTAAAAATGCTTATTTGGTTGTCGTAGGAGATATTAAAGCTAATGAAGTTAAAGAACTTGCTGAAAAATATTTGTCCTCTTGGAGGAAAACTACTCCGCCAACAGAAGACTTGCCGGCAGTTCCAAAAGTGCAGTACACCCAAGTTGATTTTATCGACATGCCCAATGCGGTCCAAAGTGAGGTTTCAGTGGTAAATACTGTTGAACTAAAAAAAGCTGATTCAGATTATTTTGCTGCCTTAATGGCTAACCAAATTTTGGGAGGTGGAGGAGAAGGTAGATTATTTAATAACCTTCGAGAAGATAAAGCTTATACTTATGGGGCGTATTCAAGATTGGGCAACGACAAGTATGTCGCCAGTTTTGTGGCCGCTGCCAGTGTTCGAAATGCAGTGACTGACAGTGCTGTCGTGGCGTTCTTAGATGAAATCTATAAAATTAGAGAAGAGAAAGTTTCAAAAGACGAACTAGATTTAGCTAAAGCAAAGTATACCGGTAATTTTGTGCGAGCTCTTGAAAGACCGTCTACTGTAGCTAATTATGCCTTGGATATCGAATTGGAAGACTTGCCAAAAGATTTTTACCAAACTTACTTACAGAAAATTAACGAGGTAACCGCAGAGGATGTGCAGCGGGTTGCCAAAAAGTATTTTAAACCCGACCTTGCTCGTATTGTTATTGTCGGGAAAGGAAAAGACGTGGCTGAAAGCTTGGAGAACCTTGAATATAGAGGAAAACCTATCCCGGTAAAATATTTCAATAAAAAAGCCGAGCCTGTTGACAAACCGGTGTTCCACAAAGAAGTTGCGGATGACGTTACGGTGAAAACAATATATGATGATTATATCAAAGCAATTGGAGGAGAAGCGGCCGTAAACTCCGTAGAGACAGAATATGCTAAATTCACTGGTTCTATGGGGCCTCAAACCCTGATGTTGGTGATGAAGCAAACCAAAGATGGAAAACAATTAACTGAAGTAAGTACAGGAGGCATGGTTGTACAAAAAGTTGTTTTTGATGGCGAAAAGGGATACGTGGTGACGCAAGGACAAAAGCAAGATATTCCTGAAGATCAACTTGAATCTTATAAAGAATCAGCCCTTTTTGCGGAATTAAAAGTTCCTGAAGATGCTGAAGTGACCGGAATAGAAACAGTCGATGGAGAAGAAGCTTATGTGGTTAAGTTATCTGATCAACAATCTGAATATTATGGAGTTGAAAGTGGATTAAAACTTCAAACCGTTGAAGTTGCACCTACAGGTCAGGAAGCCGTAACAGGTTATGGTGATTATAAAGAAGTTAAAGGAGTGAAATTCCCCCATACTTTGAGTTTACCTTTAGGTCCGCAATCTTTAGAGATGAAAGCAGAAGAAATCAAAGTGAATGAGAATGTTTCAGACGCAGATTTCGAATAGATTTTTGATGCTATAAACTTCGTAGATTTTAGAACTAAACCGTTTCAAGAATTATAATTTTGAGACGGTTTTTTGTTTGAGTTGATAATCGAGCCATTAAATTACAAGGGAAAACCTCCTTTGTGATTTTCT
>DATGSA010000359.1:0-2616 GCA_035303085.1 Flavobacteriaceae bacterium | reverse complement strand
ATTTATTAGCTAAATATTCAAGAGCTTGCGGATAGTTAAAATGTTCATGTTCCATCAAAAACGAAACGACATTCCCTCCTTTTCCACTGGAGAAGTCCTTCCAGATTTGTTTTACCGGTGACACCATAAAACTCGGGGTTCGCTCATCGGTAAATGGACTGAGCCCCTTAAAATTACTTCCGGATCTCTTAAGTTGAATGAAATCAGCAATAACCTCCTCAACACGAGCGGTTTCAAATATTTGATCTATAGTGGTTTGTTTAATCATTTCTAATTATTAATGACTTTTTCAGGTTAGTTTAATCACTCTTTTACCATTCTTTCTATGTTAGCAGTCCTCAACTAATATTCATAATCAACATTGTTTTAGAATATTTTATATGTCCCTTTTTTCCATTGATGAAAAAAGGAACCAAAAAAATCTAGGCTGACCAAACTTTATCTAAATTCTACGTTCCGCCTCCTAAATTTTAGAAACTCGTTAGAATGTGTATTGCAAGAATCAAAATCTTCGTAACTCAAACAGTCTATCCCGAAGCTTCGGGATTAACGGAGGCTTTCACTTTGAATTTTACGATAAACTTTCGTAGGCCAAAGCTTCTAAAGATAAAATTGTTTTTCATTCATTCAAAACTTATCTATAAAGAACAATAATTAAACATTACAGTTCAATATTAAAACATTTCTAACACGTGCATTTATAATCTATAAACTGACAACTATTCAAAAAACCCTTTTGCTTCTAAGATGGTTTCCATTTCTTGTTGGAGCGATTTGGCCTTTTCAGCAGCAGTCTCTGCAAAATCTTCCTTTGAAGAAGCGTAGATAATTCCTCTTGAAGAATTAATCAACAATCCACAATCTTCATTTAAACCATATTTACAGACCTCTTTCAGCTCTCCTCCTTGTGCACCTACTCCGGGAACCAATAAGAAATTATTAGGTGCAATTTTACGGACATTCTGAAAATATTCCGGTTTTGTGGCGCCAATCACAAACATCAAATGTTGACTGTTATCCCAATCTAAAGCAGTCCTAATCACTTTTTCAAATAAAGCTTCCTCTTCTACTTGTTGCATTTGAAAATCTAAAGACCCCGGATTGGATGTCAACCCTAAAAGGATAGCATATTTATCTTTAAACTCTAAAAATGGTTCTACTGAATCCCTTCCCATATAAGGCGCTATTGTAATTGCATCACAGGGAAACTCCTCAAAAAACGCTTTGGCATAGCGGGTGGAAGTATTGCCGATATCTCCTCTTTTCGCGTCTGCTATCACAAAAATTTCCGGATGATTTTCTTTGAGATAAGTAATGGTTTTTTGCAGAGCTTTCCATCCGCGCAATCCATACGCTTCGTAGAAAGCCGTATTGGGTTTGTACGCAACAGCAAGATGATGTGTATTATCTATAATGGCTTTATTAAAAGCAAAAATAGGATCTTCTTCTTGATGTAAGCTTGCTGGAATTTTTTCTAAATCCACATCTAAGCCGATGCATAGAAAGGAGCGTTTCTCAACAATTTGATTTCGAAGTTCGGTTAGGGTCATTTTTATTTTAAGAATTAATGGGTAAATAACAATTCGCGATATTTTGTCAGCGGCCATAATTGATCATCTATCAACATTTCAAGTTGATCACAATCCGATCGAATTTTATCGAAAAAAGGCCGTACTTCATCACAATACATCTGGGCGCGTTCTTCAGTGTTTTCAACGGTATATGCTTTTTTCCGCATCGTGATCATATCCGTGATATTGGAATTAATTTCCTCGATATGTACAGAAACTGCTTCTAAAATATAAAGCTGTTCTTTGGCGTATTTTTTATATTGATCGCCATAAATTTCTTTTAATCCTCTGACATTTTTCACCAAGACATTTTGATATTGAATGGCTGTTGGAATAATATGATTTCTTGCCAGATCTCCAATCACCCGAGATTCAATCTGAATGTGCTTGATGTAATCTATCAATTCCACCTCATGTCTGGCTTCCATTTCAACGCGATTCATCACTTGCATTTCTTCGAATAAAGAAACCACTTTATCAGAAACCTTCACTTTAAGCGCTTCAGGTGTGTTTTTATTATTGCTCAATCCTCTTCGCGCAGCTTCTTCTACCCACGCTTGACTGTATCCATCTCCTTCAAATCGCACTTTTTTGGTATCTCTGATGTATTTTCGCAAGACAGAAAATATAGCTTCATCTTGAGAGAATTTATCTTTTTCGATTAATTGATCTACTTCTTTTTTGAAATCGGCGAGTTGCTGCGCCACAATGGTATTCATCGTGGTCATCGCATTGGCACAATTGGCAGATGAGCCCACCGCACGTAATTCAAATTTATCGCCCGTAAAAGCAAAAGTGGAAGTTCGGTTGCGATCGGTATTATCGATAAGGATCTCAGGTATTTCCTTGACGGCATTCAACTTCAGTTCTGAATATTCTTCTTCCGATAAATCGACTTTTGCTATATTTTCAATTTTATCTAAAACTCTGGTTAATTGCGATCCGATAAAAACAGATACAATTGCCGGAGGCGCTTCACTCGAGCCCAACCGATAATCGTTGGAAGCTGTAGCAAAAGAAGCGCGAACGAGTTCTTCGTATTCGT
>DATGSA010000358.1:0-4405 GCA_035303085.1 Flavobacteriaceae bacterium | reverse complement strand
TTCAAACCAACGTTTACCTTCGTCGGTATAACTCTCCCATAATATTTCCGGTTCCTCCAAGGGTTCCACATTCAAACTCTGTCCGTACTGACAAGGTAAAGCTAAAGCTTGTGCCCCATCGATAACTAAAAACTCCGCGGTGAGTAAGAGCTTTCCATTGCTGTGAAAATTATATTGCATTATTTTGTAGTTGGTTAGTTGGTTAGTTGGTTAGTTGGAGAAATTGATCAAAATCTTATTATTTCCTAATTTATATTGACTTTTAAAAAGTAATTTTCTGCCATATTTTTGAGTTAACGAGTTGGCGAATTGCAAGTTAATGAGATTAATTTAAAAACCTAGCACCTCCAACCTACAACCCTTCACTCTCTCAGCTTCTTCAGTTCTCTTAAAACTGCACTATGTGAAACCACATCGGTTTTAAAGTGTTCTAAGAGATGATTTCGTTCGGTTTCGGTTGCTTGAAATTGGTTAAAAATATTCATCAGGTGCATTTTCATATGTCCTTCTTGTATTCCGGTGGTTACCAAAGATTTTATAGCAGCAAAATTTTGTGCCAATCCCGCTACAGCGGTAATCTTCATCAAGTCTTTAGCCGAAGGGTTTTGCAGCATTTCCAAAGCCAACTCCACCAACGGATGCAAACTTGTCAATCCCCCTACTGTTCCCAGCGCTAAAGGGAGTTCGATCCAAAATTTAAAAACTCCATTTTCGATACTTGCAGAAGTCAGACTTGTATAATTTCCATCACGGGCAGCGTATGCGTGTGCGCAAGCTTCAACGGCGCGGAAATCGTTTCCCGTGGCCAAGACTACCGCATCAATTCCATTCATTATTCCTTTGTTATGTGTCACTGCGCGCAAAGGTTCTACTTTTGCAATATTAACCGCTTCCACAAATCTTTCTGCAAACTCGAGCGCTTTCTCTTTATCCTTTGTCAGATTTTCAACCGGAGTTGACACCTCCGCTCTCACCAAACAATCCGGCACATAATTCGATAAAATTGACATGATTATCTTGATCGGTTCTTCTTTAAATTCCGCTTTATTCCAAGAGCGCTTTTCAAAAGTTTCCGCAATTTGTTCCAAACAGGAATTGATAAAATTGGCCCCCATCGCATCGACGGTTTCAAAAGTACAATCCAATTGATAATAATTATCGAGTTGACTTGTTTTATCCCGTAACTTGATATCTAATAAGCCACCACCCCGTCGCTCCATATTTTCGGTCAGCTGTTTGACCCCAGATTTTAAAGCTGATTTATTTTTCTCAAAAAACTGTTGAAGGTTTTTATGAGAACCAGCGTATAAAAAATGTACCTGTCCACTTTTCACCGTATTTAAAACCTCAGCTATAAACCCTCCTCGACTCTGCCAAAATTTCGCTGCTTTACTGGCTGCGGCAACTACGGAGCTTTCTTCAATAGCCATAGGGATTACATAGTCTTTTTCATTGATCTTAAAGTTAGGAGCAACCCCAAAAGGAAGATAATAATTGGAAATCGTATTTTCACTGAAATCATCGTGCAACTGCTGTAGCTTCTCGTCTGAATTCCAATAAGTCTTTAATAACTTCTTGGCTTTTGCAGGATGTCGAAAATAATTTTCTGTTATCCAATTTATTTTTTCCTCCTTAGAAAATTTTGAAAATCCCGAAATATATTTCATAAATAAAATGAAGTGGATTAACTGGCAAAGTTACTATTTTACGCGTTATTTTTTCAGCAGTAAGCCAAGAAACAATTTTAAGATGCTTTTTAACGTCTAACATCAAGCTTCTTTAAGGAATTTTTAGTAGAATTGAGCCGTTCAATTTTTTAGGATATTTTTTATGCGGACAATTCTATTCTTTTTGTCATTTTTTCTACTTTCCCAAAGCGCTATAAATGCTCAAAACAAAGACATTAGCTTAGAAGATATTTGGCAAAAACACACTTTTAGTCAAGAGCGCTTAGAGGCTTTGCGCTCGCTGAAAAATGGGGAAGAATATACTGTAATGGATTTCAACCGTGCTCAACGTTCGGTTAGTATCGAAGCTTTCAGCTATAAAACCGGAGAAAAAACCCGTACCATAATCAATTCTAATGCAATTCCACATTTAGATTATTTCCAAACTTATAGTTTTAATGACGAAGAAACGGCTGTATTATTAGGAAAAGATATCAACCAAATCTATCGTCATTCGTTTGAGGCGATTTTTTATGTATATGATTTAGAAAAAGAAGCTTTAAATCAAATCAGCACACATAAGATTAAAGAACCCACGTTTTCACCCGACGGGAAAAAGGTAGCTTATGCCTTTGAAAACAATCTTTATGTGAAGGATTTAAAGACCGACGAAACTCTTCAACTAACCAAAGACGGAAAAAGAAATCAAATTATTAATGGGACGACAGATTGGGTTTACGAAGAAGAATTTGCTTTTACCAGAGCTTATGATTGGAGTCCGGACGGCACAAAAATTGGTTATCTCAAATTTGATGAATCTGAAGTTCCTGAAATAACCATGGAAATTTATGGGGATTCTCCTCAGGAACAACTTTATCCCGAACCTTATAAATTTAAATATCCCAAAGCCGGAGATCCCAATTCAGTGGTAAGTCTTCATCTTTATGATTTAAAAACACAGACTTCAAAAAAAGTTGATTTTAAAAAAGATTATGAATACTTCCCGCGGATTCAGTGGACAAACGATCCTAATATGTTGAGTATTCAAGCGATGAATCGCCATCAAAACGATTTGGATTTAATCTTTGTCAATGCTGATAATCATTCTATTGAGGTCATTCTCAATGAAAAAAATGAAACTTATATAGACATCACTGATGATTTAACGTTTTTGGAGGACAACAGTTTTATCTGGACAAGTGACAAAAGCAATTGGAACCATATTTATCATTACAAAGAAGACGGTAAGTTGAAAAACCAGATTACCGATGGTAATTGGGATGTAACTTCATTTTACGGTTTTGATTTTGATAAAAAAAGAATTTATTATCAAAGCACAGAAAACGGCAGTATAAACAGGGATGTGTATTCTGTCAGTTTAAAAGGCAAAAAGAAAACCCGACTCACCGAAAAAACAGGAACCAACAGTGCTGATTTCAGTGAGGGTTTTAAATATTTCATCAATATTTTCAACGATATTGACACGCCCAATTTGTTTACCGTTCATCATGCTTCCGATGGAAAAACAGTGCGCGTGATTGAAGACAATCAGAAATTAAAAGATAAGCTCAAAGATTATAACCTTGGTAAAAAAGAACTTTCTACCATAAAAATCAGTGGTTATGATCTCAATATGTACACCATCAAACCCTCGGATTTTGATCCGAATAAGGAATATCCATTATTGCTTTATCAATATTCGGGACCAGGTTCTCAATTGGTTAGCAATTCCTTTTTTAGCGCTAATGATTATTGGCATCAACTATTGGCTGAAGAAGGTTATATCGTAGCTTGTATCGACGGTCGCGGCACCGGGTTTAAAGGAGCCGATTTCAAGAAACTCACTCAACTTGAATTGGGAAAATACGAAGTAGAAGACCAGATTGCTGTAGCTAAAAAATTAGGTAAAGAGGATTATATCGATGCTGATCGAATCGGAATTTGGGGTTGGAGTTACGGCGGATTTATGTCCTCTAACTGTTTGCTTCAAGCGCCCGACACTTTCAAAATGGCCATAGCAGTTGCCCCGGTAACGAGTTGGCGATTTTACGATACAGTTTATACCGAACGATTTATGACTACACCTCAAGAAAACCCGAGTGGGTATGATGAGAACTCCCCGATTACTTATGTAGATAATTTAGAAGGAAATCTGCTTTTAGTTCACGGGAGTGCAGACGATAATGTACATGTACAAAACACGATGCAAATGGCAAAAGCACTTATCCAAGCCGATAAAGATTTTGATTGGTTGATATATCCTGACTATGATCATGGAATATATGGCGGAAATGCTCGTTTACATCTTTACAAGAAAATGACTGATTATATATTGGAAAACTTATAAAAGCTCCAACCACTTTTTCAGATTTATATTTATAATTAAAAACCCAATACAATATGAATACCTCTTCTCCTATAGAACGCAAAGAACTCTTTGGACATCCTGCCGGTTTATTTGTTCTCTTTTTTACAGAAATGTGGGAACGTTTTTCCTATTATGGAATGCGCGGCATCCTTACTCTTTATATTGCAGCTTCCACAACGGCCGTAGATCCAGGCTTAGGTTGGAATACAAAAGACGCTATTTGGCTTTACGGATGGTATACTATGTTGGTTTATGTCGCTTCTATTCCCGGCGGATGGTTAGCCGATAAGTTTTGGGGACAAAAGAGAACTGTGATGATCGGTGGTTTCTTACTGGTTTTAGGTCATGGAATTTTAGCTATCCCGCATGA
>DATGSA010000357.1:0-2382 GCA_035303085.1 Flavobacteriaceae bacterium | reverse complement strand
ATCACTATCAAACGGGTAAACCGAAAAAACCATCAAATACACACCTAACTCACTGATTATCAGCAAGTGATTTTTAACCTCAAAAATAGACCTCCCCCTAATTTTAAAATAAGGCGGTCTGTATGGTGGGTGATTTATTTCTGGTTTTTCTTTTGCTATAGGTTCTTCTGCTATTTTGTACCATCCAGAAAATGTCCAGATAACCAATCAAATGTATCCTAACCAATGCTGCTATGGTAGAAAATGCCTTTTTGCTTTCTGAACGGATTTTCAGCAGGTGCAAAAGTAGTTGAGCTATCAAAGTACACCATATTTGAGTCTTTATTCCGTTCTCTGTTTCAGAATAAAAGTAATGTAACTGAAAGTTCTGCTTAAGTTTTTTAAACAGTAATTCTATATTCCACCTTAATTTATAAAGAAGCGCAACCTCTTCGGCAGTTATCTCAAAATTATTGGTTATAAACCGATAGAGCCTTCCCTTCTCATCTCTGTAGCTGACTTTTCGAAGACATAGCTTTTTGTTTTCCTTCTTTTCCTTGTAATCCAAATGGATGTGCTCATCCTTCAACACTCCTGATTCTCCGTCCAGCAATTCTTTTTTGTACATTAAGCTTTCAGTAGTGTAAACAGCATTTTTCTTTAGCCTGCAGACGAAATTAACTTGCTGTTTCGTCCATTGGGCAAACTGCCAATAATGGTTGTAAGCTCTGTCAAACACAATCATACTGTGTTCAGCTAATTGCAGGTATTGCAAGAAAGTCTTATCGTGCTTCTTAGCTTCGCTGATCTTGACAAATTCAGGTGTATCGCTGTGTGCATCAATCATCATGTGAACCTTTAACCCACCTTTCTTTTTTCCATCGTTCTTGGGATTGCGTCCTACGCCTTTCATCACATCGGAAAACAACCTGATAGTGCTTGAATCGAAGATGAAAAGCTTAGAAAAAGAGACGTTATCAATCCGGCTGACCGACAAAGTCGGTTTAAAATGTTCTATAAGCATAAAATACACTTCCATGAAAAAGGACTCGTCTCTATTGCGCAAACCATCTCCGGCAGTACTTTTGGCAGGAGATTTTTCCATCCCCAGATGATTGAGTTTCCCCTCCATAGCCCGCATACCATCACATATCTCGCCCATTGAATCACATCGACTTAAGATACCGAACAACAGGGTAGTTATGTGTGTCCATGAGTCAAATGTTTTATAGTAATGGTCGGAATTGTGCTTGCGAACCAGTAGGTTAAATTTGTCTTTAGGTATGAAATCAACAATCTGTTTGAAAATCGGCTGACCGACAAATTTCTTTTCTGTATTTTTATCTTTCATATTTTTGATTTTTGGTAGAATAAAAATATGAAAACAGGAGGGAAACCAATCGGAATCCCTCCTTTATATTAAAACTTTAGTCGGTTAGTAGTGATTTAATATATATATCAGCAGACTCCAAGTAATTTTATATCACGCGATCAAGATTTTTTGCCAACAAAGTTTTAAGTTGTAAATAGTCGGTAATCACCACCATTTGCTGTTGTTTTTCTTCATCCTCTGTTTTAGCATCTTGAAGCACTTCAGCCATTTCAGCAATCTTTTTATCCAATAAATTAGCGCGTAAACTCAAGATTGTTTCCTCAACCAATTGTTTAATTCCCGATTCTTTGTCCTTAACATAAATTTCGGCCCGCTCCCAGTCATGCAGTTCATATCGTTCATCTTCCATGAGTATATCCGACACAATCGCTGTTTCTTCTGGTGGTAGCCCTTGGATAAATACTTTAGGCTCCAATTTTTCTTTTTGGTTATACTCATTGGTTATCTTCTCGTAAAGACTTCTAAAAATAGGATCGGTGAACTTTATCTCATCTTCTTGTAATTCTAGAAATATCTTTTCGTGAATTTTTAATTTAGTTTCTTCCTTCTTAGTTTCCGTTTTTCCATCATTGTCAACCACATCATAGTACGCTATAAAAGTCTCTTCCTTCTCGCCATAAAGCAATAGAACTTCTAGAATCTTTCTTTCAAGAATTCGCTGCGCATCAACCTTCTCTGCTGTTTCCGGCTCCTTTTCCACCACCTGCATTGTGGTTTCTCTTCTAGGCCTTCGAGCCTCTCGCCTTTCGTTAGCTTGATTGATTTGTGCAAGCGTACTAAAGAGGACTTCTTCACTAATTTCTAGGATTCTCGCTGTATCTTGGATATATAATTCCTGCTTTATTAAATCAGGAATTTTAGCAATACTCTCTACCACTTCGCGAATGGTTTCAGCACGTTTCACAGGATTATCACGTACTTCGTCTGCAAGCATAGAAGCCTTAAAACTTATAAAGTCTTTACTGTTTTCGGCAAAGTACTTTTGAATGTCAGCTAAGCTGTTTTTTTGC
>DATGSA010000356.1:0-4826 GCA_035303085.1 Flavobacteriaceae bacterium | reverse complement strand
AAGTTGTCTATCGTTACTTCTTCAAGCGCAAACCCCACTTCGGTCATTTTTATCTTTACATTTCCATATTTCTTCCAGTCTTCTGTCACTTTTACTTGAATGGATTTAAAACCTAAATAAGAAAAATAAAGCGTATCATTTACTGAAGCCGTAATTTGAAAATCGCCGGATCTATTAGTTATGGTTCCTTTTACAGTGGATAAATTTATGATGTTAACATTTTCTAAAGCAATATCGTTTGCTGCATTGAGCACTTTTCCTTTAATAGTGTCAACTTGCTTGATGTTTTCTTGTGCAAAAACACTGAAAGATATAACCGTAAAAATCAATACGAAAAAGGCTCTCATAAAGCACTTTGAATTTTAAAGATTAACGAGAATATATTAAAATTTTACAGATATAACAATTAAAAATCCAAAACACCTCCTTTAAAATTATTCATTAAAATGAGTTATTATCTGTTTTTGTCTCTTCGTCTCTTGATTGAGCTTTTAATATTAGAGCGGCGACTTCCTTTGAACCCTTTTCCTTTAGAGTGTTTTCTTCTATTGGAATGCGACTTTCTTTTGCCTGATCTTCTTTTTCCTTTACCGCGAGATCTTCTATCAGGGTCGGGAGTTTTACTCACTTCAACTTCAACCTTTCTTCCCTCGAGATGGTAGTCTTGAAAAGCGTTGAGTACTTTTTTCTTTTCAGAATTATCGGTATTGAAAAAAGAGAAATTTCTTTTTACATCCACGTTGGAAACTTCATCCCGTGTCAAGTTTAACTCTTTCTGTATCAAATCTTTTAAAGATTGCCATTCCAAGCCTTCTCGTTCTCCAATATTGATGAAGAATCTAGTAGTGGAACTATCGTGTTTTCGCCAACCACCTGAATCGGATACATCAAGACTTTTTGCGTTTTTGTAATAATTATAGAACCTTCCAAACTCTACAGAAAATACTTTCTTGATGAAATCTTCCTTGCTTACATCAGCAAACTTTTCCTCTAACAAGGGTAAGTATTTTTCGATTTCCGGCTCAATGGTCGTTTCCTTAATTTTATCGGCTAAATGAAAAAGTTGAACACGACAAATATCCTCTCCATCCGGAAGTTGTTTTTGTTCAAATTTTTGATTGATCATTTTCTCAATCTGTCTGATTTTTCGTAATTCTCCTTTAGTGATAATCACCATAGAAATCCCTTCTTTTCCGGCTCTCCCGGTTCTTCCACTACGGTGGGTATAGATTTCAATTTCATCGGGTAATCGGTAATTGATCACGTGAGAAATATCGTCTACATCGATACCCCTGGCTGCCACATCGGTAGCGACAAGAAGTTGAATCTGTTTATTTCGAAAACTTTTCATCACCAAATCTCTTTGGCTCTGACTTAAATCTCCGTGAATGGCTGCCGCATTATATCCTTCTTCAGAAAGTTTTTCAGCTACATTTTGAGTGTCTCTTTTGGTTCGACAGAAAATCACCGAAAAAATATTTGGATTGGCATCTACTAAGCGTTTTAAAGCTTTATATCTGTCGCGTGCGCCTACAACATAGTATTCGTGCTTTACGTTCTTTGTACTTTGATTTCGCCTTCCTACGGTAATCTCCTTAGGATTAGACATAAAATTTTTGGCGATTTTCGCCACTTCACCGGGCATGGTTGCACTGAATAACCAAGTTTTTTTTTCCTTTGGAGAATATTTCAGAATATCGGTAATATCTTCATAGAAACCCATGTTCAACATCTCATCAGCCTCATCGAGAATACAGTGTTGAATATTACTGATGTCGATCATTCTGCGGGAAAGCATATCTTTCATCCTACCGGGCGTGGCGACAATAATTTGTGCCCCGCGTTTAATTTTTCTCGCTTGTTCAGAAATGCTGGCTCCACCATAAATAGCCACTACGTTTATGCCATCGGTAAATCGAGCATAACTTTGAATGTCTTTAGTTATTTGTAGACAAAGCTCCCGCGTAGGGGATAGGATTAATCCCTGTGTCTTTTTTGATTTTGCATCTGTTTTTTGTAAAAGAGGAAGACCAAATGCAGCGGTTTTCCCGGTTCCCGTTTGTGCCAGACCAATTAAATCTGTCCCGTCTTGCAACAAAAGAGGTATGGCTTTTTCCTGTATCTCAGAGGGACTTTCGAACCCCATTTCTTCTACAGCTCGCACCAACTCAGGATTTAAGCCTAATTCTATAAAATTTGTCATAAAAAGTAAATATCGCGCAAAGGTAAGCATTCATTAATCCTTAGCAATTAATTTAAGAAAGGTTTCCTTTTTTATTTTAATAACCGGATAATAATCATCGATAAAACCGATTCTTAATCGAAAAATGTTGGAAGTTTAAAGTGTTTTGTGATAATATTTGGGTGGTGAGTTTTCTGGTAATTACGATTCTAATATTTTTGAAACATTAAGGCCGTAAGATTATTCAGATTATGTGGTTTCTTCAAGAGTTAATACAAATTTAAAGGAAAGAAAGTTTAACCGATAATAAGATAATGGGTTTGTTATGAGGGTTTTATCATGTTTATAATTAGGGTGATAAGGTTTGTTTATAGGGTGTAAGTAGCGAATCCTCCCATATAGTTTTGAAGTTTTTTATTATGTTGGATGGTATTAAGTTCTGAAAGAGAGCAATATCAGAAAAGTGGGCAGGGTCCATCTACAAAAACGAATCCGATTAAAAAGGTTGAAAGTACGTAATACTTTGGGGGTGTATTTTAGGGAGTAATTTTATAAAATGAAAGTTGAAATACGCCGATATTAAACCTTATTGCCTTAGCAATCTGTGTTTTAATTTAAAAATCTTATTATTTTATTGTTTTGAGATTGTTTTACTGCTTCCCTAATTATTTTTTGTAAACCAATATCAAATCTGAAATTGCTACATTAAGCGAAGTCGAATTATGCGTTTTTCTGACCACACAGGCTTAACGCAAAGTGCCTTCTGGGAATTGAACTTTTTCTGGTTCGGCATTGAGCAGCGGAAGCGCTTTACGTAAAAGTCGATTGCGTTTTCCTGTGGTATCAAGTGGTTTTACAGGGTAGGAAATCACCGCTTCCAACCAAGCTCGTTCATTTACTCTATAATAAACGGCTGGCTTCACTTCATTTTCAGGTCCGTAATAAAGTGTTGCATATTCATCTTGAAAATCTTCTTGCGCTACTTTAAGAAAACACTCTTCTACAAATTCTAAATCGCTGGTAAATGCGATTTGCACAGCGGTTTCATCCCAGATATAAGGTCTTATTGGACCGCTGTAATTGACAACTTGATCGGTTAAGATTTTACTGTTGGGAAAATAAATTATCCGACCGCTTTTGAAATCATTCTGTAAATAATCTCCGCTAAATTCTTCGATAATGGTATCCAAATAATTGATTTCAATCACATCTCCTTTTTTTCCGTGAATTTGAATGCGATCTCCCACTTGATAGGGGCTGCGAAACACAATATACAACCAAGCAATAAAAGAACTAATCGGTGCTTGCAATGCAAAACCTAAAATCAGAGAAGCTATTCCTAAACTTGCTAAAGAATTGTAGGGATCGACAAAAAAGGAAGCTAAAACTACATAAACAACAATGGTGTTGGCTAATAACCTGGTAATTCGCGAGAGGTTGTATTTTTCGCCTTGGGATTGATTTAATTTCCAAATGATTTTTTCAAGAATACTTCGGGTCATTAAAATAATGGCAACTATCGCCAAGGTAACTGTCCATTTTTCCAATAAACGAGAAGTGTCTTTAATTATATTATTCTCGATAAAATCCAAAAGACCCGCTTTAGCAAGAAAATGAATAGCCAGAAATACTATAGTCGCAATGGCATGAACCACAATCCAATACGCTCGACCCTGATCTCTTTGTATATTCATAAATTTTAAAAACGGTGAGTTTTAAAGAATAATTCGAAAAACAAATATAGTATTTTTACGCTTCCATCATTAAACGATAGAAGACAATTAATAAGCAATGAAAATAATTATCGTTTTATTCGTTTAAAGAAAATTATCTGATTGTAATGGTTTTTAGTTAATTTCTGCGCTCAGTCCCGCTTCCAATAAAGTGGTACAACGCGGTTCAAGTTCTTCGTATGTGCCTGTTTTCACTGTACATTTACCTTTATAATGAATAAGCAAAGTGCATTGTTCTGCCTGCAACGGATCGTGCCCACAAACATCTATCAGCAACTGGATTACGTAGTCAAAAGTGTTTACATCATCATTAAAAACGATGAGTTCATTTTCTTTACTTTCTTCAGTCCTCGTTTTTGTACGTTCTAAAATTTTTTCTTGTGTACTCATAACCTGTTTCATAATAATATAAAGATACAAATTTAAAAGAATATAGTTTTTAAGATTCGTTGATTATCAGTTTTTTAAGAGTTTAAGCGCTGTCCAATCTTCTTGGACTTTATGACTGTCATATTGCAAATTGTATTTTTCAGCTTGTTGTTGAATCAATGAAAGATCAGTCTCATAAAATCCGCTGAGCAATAATATTCCATTATCAGATAAACTCTCGGCATAAGCCTCCATGTCTTGCAAAAGAATATTTCGATTGATGTTGGCAAAAATTACGTCGTATTTTGCAGTTTTGTTTTTGAGCAGATCGGTGTCACCTTCGTAAACACTGATTTTTTCACAGTTATTAAGGGTTATATTTTCTTTAGCGTTTTCGACACTCCAAATATCAATGTCTATCGCATCGATGTGTTTGGCTTTTTTCATTTCAGCTAAAATTGCCAACACCCCGGTGCCGCAACCCATATCCAAGACATATTTATCGGTCAAATCTTCTTTTAAAATAAAGTTTAACATCAAAC
>DATGSA010000355.1:0-9475 GCA_035303085.1 Flavobacteriaceae bacterium | reverse complement strand
ATGGGGATTATCATGGCTGTTGGAGTTTCAGTTTCCAACGCTATTTTGGTAATTGATCAAGCAGAAATTGCGAGGAAAACCCTTTTAAAAAGTGCGGCTGAATCTGCACGATTTGCCGTAAATGCAAGATTTAGACCTATTTTGATGACCACTTTGGCGATGACCGCCGGAATGTTGCCTTTGGCTTTAGGTCTGGGAGAAGGCGGAGCACAAGTAGCTCCATTAGGACAAGCAGTTATTGGCGGATTAATTTTCTCAACCCTAACTGCCTTGTTGGTATTACCTTTTATCTACACAACCGGCTTTAGCAATACAGGAGTCAAAAGCGTGTCATTAGATCCTGATGACGAAACAAGTATTTATTTTGAAAAATCTTTAAAAGCATAATTTATGAAATCTTATATTAATTTATTCGGACTCATTATTTTGTCCATAGTTGTTGCAGCTTGCAGTCAAGCAAGTGCAGAGAAATCTAATTCATCTGAATCTGAAAAATCGAAACCGGTTTATGAAGTGACAAATTTAAAAAGTGATACTTTAAAATATAAACTGAATCTTCCGGGCGATTTGTTGCCCTATGATCAGGTTACTTTATATGCAAAGGTTGAAGGTTTTGTGAAAGATATCAACGTTGATCGTGGAGATAAAGTTGAAAAAGGTGAGGTTTTAGCATTTATTGAAGCCCCTGAAATTGCACAAAAGTATTTATCCGCTAAAAGCAAAGAGCGAGAGATTCTTGAGAAGTTGAGTTTTAGCGCTCAGAATTATAAATACTTAAAAGAAGCTTCTTCGGTTGATGGAGCGGTTTCCACAATTGAAGTAGAACAGGCAAAATCTCGTTTTATGGCAGATAGTGCAGCCTTAAATACAGTGAGAGCAGAAGTTTCTGCAGCTGAACATCTGGCAAAATATCGAACCATCACGGCCCCATTTAGCGGAATTATTACCGATAGATTAATCTCTTCCGGTGCTCTTGTCGGCGGAGAAAGACAAGCTTTATTTAAACTCTCAAGAGAGGATAAATTAAGATTATCTGTCGCTATTCCCGGAAAACACGCCAATGCTTTACAACCGGGAAGCCAAGCGGAATTTTCAGTAAACGGTTATCCCGGCAAACGTTTTTCGGTTGAACTTTCCAGAAACAGTAAAGTTTTAAATCCTGAATTGCGATCTTCTATGGTAGAGTATGATGTAGATAATAGTGAGGATTTGTTGAACGCCGGAGATTATGCAGATGTCAATATTGCTTTCCAACGAAATTCTACTTCTTGGCAAGTTCCTGCCAGCAGCATTATTCAAACCAAAACCGATAATTTTGTCGCTAAAGTAGTGTCGGGTAAAGTTCAATTAATCCCGGTAACAACAGGGATTACCTACGACCGTAAAATAGAAATATTCGGAGATTTAGAAGATCAAGATCAAATAATAACCAGTGCAAATTCATCTTTAAGAGATGGTATGGAAATAAAAACCACACCAATAGATGAGAAATAAGAACCGGATTATCACAGAATCCCTTAATTTACACTAATAAGATTTATTGTACAATGTTTTTCATCATAATTTCTGTGATAGATTCTATGTATATTTGAAAAAACATAAGATAATTTTAATCAATTAAATTTATAAAATATGAAACAAGATGTTCCTGTATCCGAAATAATGAGTAAAAAACTGATTACTATTAATCCGTATCATTCTTTATATGAAGCTAAAAAATTATTTAATCGACACAACATCCGTCATATTCCGGTAGTTGACAAGGAACGTTTAGTCGGCATGGTTAGCCATAATGATTTATTGAGAATTAGTTTTGCCGACTTAGATGAAAATGATGAAAGTATTGTTCCGATGATTTATGAGATGTACACCATTCCTCAATTAATGACCAGGGTGCCGGTATTTGTAGAGGCTGATACTTCAATTAAAGAAACTGCTGAAATTCTTTCCAAGCAAAGTTTTCACTCTTTACCTGTACTGGACAAAGGAAAATTAGTCGGAATGGTAACCACCACCGATATGATTAATTATTTATTAGCTCAATATTAATTTGACATTGAGATAAAGTGAATTGATATTTAAAATCGAAGTTGAAATTTTCAGCTTCGATTTTAATTTTTTATCCCAACCCAAATTGATTTCCATTTTAATCTATAAAATCATTATATTCCCGGCACTTTATAAAACTTATACTCAATGAATATAAAATTTAGTTTTCTGTTGTTTTTCCTTGGAAGTTTTTTGGCTTTTTCACAGCCTAATCCTTGTTATTGGCAACAACACGTCGATTATACCATGGAGGTTGAAATGAATGTGGAGAATTATCAATATCAAGGAACTCAAGAATTGGTATATACCAACAATTCTCCAGACACTTTACATCAAGTTTTCTATCATCTGTTTTATAATGCTTTTCAACCCGGAAGCGAAATGGATGTTCGTTCAAGAACAATCGTCGATCCGGATTCTCGAGTAAGAGATCGAATCAGTAAGCTCAAGGAAGATGAAATCGGATATTTAAAGATAGAAAACCTTAAACAAGACGGGAAGAAAATTGAAGGCAAAACTCTCGGTACGATATATCAAGTAAAACTTGCCGAACCTTTACTGCCGGGAAAGAAAACTACTTTCACTATGGATTTCAACGGACAAGTTCCCGTTCAGATTCGTCGTGCGGGAAGAAATAATGCTGAAGGAGTTGCGCTTTCAATGAGTCAGTGGTATCCTAAACTCGCGGAATACGATGTTGATGGTTGGCATGCTGATCCTTATATAGCAAGAGAATTCCACGGCGTTTGGGGTGATTTTGATGTGAAAATCACCATTGATAAGGAATATGTTTTAGGCGGAACAGGTTATTTGCAAAACCCGGATAAAATTGGACACGGTTATCAGGAAAACCCCAATAAAAAGGTAAAGCACAGAGGAAAGAAATTAACCTGGCATTTTATCGCTCCGGAAGTACACGATTTTATGTGGGCGGCCGACCCGGATTATATCCACGATCGCGTGAAAACTAAAGACGGAAAAACTACGCTTCACTTCTTGTATAAAGACAAACCTTCTGTAATTGAAAACTGGGAGAAATTGCAAGTTGATGCTTCAACTTTATATGATTATTTCACTCAACACATTGGTCCATATCCTTATAAGCAGTATTCGATTATTCAAGGAGGAGATGGAGGAATGGAATATGCGATGGCAACCTTAATCAATGGCGATAAGGAGTACGGAAGTATTTTGGGAACTACTGCCCACGAATTTGCGCACGCTTGGTTTCACTTGGTGTTGGCTTCTAACGAATCTAAATACCCTTGGATGGATGAAGGTTTCACCAGTTATATTTCCAAAAAAGCGATGAATGAATTCGAAAAAGAGCCGAAAGATCACTTTATGGAAGATTATTATAGCGCTTATATCAATCACGCCAATTTAGGGAGAGAAATGCCGGCCACCACGCATTCAGATCGATATGACAATAATCGTCAATACAGTATAAATGCTTATGTAAAAGGAGCAATTTTTGTCGAACAATTGGAGTATTTGGTAGGCAAAGAAAACCTCTCAAAAATCCTTCACCGCTATTATGACGATTGGAAATTCAAACATCCTGCTCCCAATGACTTTATTCGAATAGCAGAAAAGGTTTCCGGAGCTGAACTACAGTGGTATTTAACTGACTGGATTGGCACGACCAACACCATTGATTATGGAATTGATAATGTGGAAGGCGACGGAGATCAGACAAAAGTGACTTTAAGACGATATGGTCTGATGCCGATGCCGTTGGAAATAAAAGTGGATTATACCGATGGAAGTTCAGATGAATTATACATTCCGCTTCGGATGATGTACTGGTCAAAACCCAATGCGGGAAAAGTTCAAGACGATTGGGCTTGGGCATATCCTACTTATGAGTTGCTATTGGACAGACCGGAAAGCGA
Source organism: Flavobacteriaceae bacterium (assembly GCA_035303085.1). Lineage (GTDB taxonomy): Bacteria > Bacteroidota > Bacteroidia > Flavobacteriales > Flavobacteriaceae > JAJYSO01. The sequence continues at coordinate 5,531 of DATGSA010000355.1, read as the reverse complement.
AGTCAAACGAATCGAGATTGATCCTTCTCAGCGTATGGCTGATGTGAAGCGGATTAATAATGTTTATCAGCAGTAATTAGAGTCTTTTTATTACTAACAGCTTTTAGTAAAGTGCATAGAAAAATAAAATTCGTATCGAGAAATCACTTTTAACGCTCTTTCTCGATATGATTTGTGCTATTACACACCAAAAAATACTTGAAAGGATAATTATTACTATTTTTTTAAAGTCTTCTTTTTATCGTTTTGACTGGAAAAATATATAATAGCAAGCAAGAATCATTTAACTAATATGGTTTTTATGTGGCAACACAAAAATCACATTTATTTAAATGCTAGTAAAATCCGTTCACAAACAATAGTTAATCAAAAAAACAAAACATCCATTTGTTTTGTCGTTCATTTCCCACTCTGGACCTTAATGCTAATAATAAAAATTATTTCTAAAAATTTGTTTAAATGAATATTTATTGTAACTTTAAATTCACATAATCTTAAATAGCTTGAACAATGAAAAAAATTACCTTTTTAATGGCATTCTTTGCTTGTATTGCAATGAACGCCCAGCAAACGACAATTTTCGAAGACGATTTCGAATCTTATGAAAATTTCAGCATTGAAGATCTTGGAGATTGGACATTAGTAGACGTAGATGGCCTTCCTACATATGGGTTTTCTGGGATTACATTTCAAAATTCCGGTTCTCCTATGGCCTTTATTGTTTTTAATTCCACTGCAACTATGCCTCCTTTAACCCCAAGTGAAGGAAGTGATTGGACCGCCAGAAGCGGAGAAAAATGCATGACCTCTTTTGCTGCCAATCCGGGCCCTAATGATGACTGGCTCATTTCACCACAGATTACCCTTGGAGAATCTGACAATATCGTTTCCTTTTGGGCTAAAGCAGCTGATGGATCGTATAACAACGAGAAATTTAATGTTGCAATATCTGTGACAGATACTGATCCTGCAAACTTTACTATGCTGGAAACCGATTTAGTTCCTTCCGCTATGGAGTGGGAAGAATTCGTAGTAGAATTAGAGGAAGAATATGCTGAACAAGATGTTTATATTGCTATCAATCACGTGGCAAATGATCAGTTTGGTTTTCAAATAGATGACTTTAAAGTTACTACAGGCGCTTTAAGCGTTGATCACGTAAACTTTGAAGGTTTTACCCACTACATTTCAGATAATTTCTTGCACCTCTCTTCAAATCAAGCAATGAATAATGTCCGTATTTACAACATCTTAGGACAAGAAGTTGTAAACCAGAAACTTGCTAATAATAAGGAATCGATAGATATTTCTAATTTGCAATCCGGTATTTATATCACGAAAATAGATATTGATGGCGTGACTAAATCCTTTAAAATTACCAAGAGGTAAAACATACTTTAAATTTTAAAACAAGGGATAGACAAGATTAATTTCTGTACTATCCCTTTATTTTTTAAATCTTTGATGAGAATTATTCCATACAGCAACCAAGCTATTACCCCGTATTTTTAATTAGGTGCAATTTTAATATCGATAAAGTTAGATATTTTTAGATTTCCCTCTCTCATAAAATTCTTTTCGCTCCTCATCCGGAACCAAATCACCACCGGTTGCCCAAGCGATGTGCGTGGCGTTTTTCATGTTGAGGTTGTGTTTTTTAGGATAATCACTGTTGGCGATGATTTGCGGTCCTAGTAACCCCGGAGTCGCCGATGGTTCAAGAAACAAATCTTCGGTATCGACCAAATCAGCTAAAAGTTCAAATAATTTTTCGTCTTCAACAGTATAAATTCCACTGACGATATTACTGCTGATTTTTGTAGCAAAATTCGAAGGCTGTCCAACCGCCAATCCATCAGCTTCGGTGATATTATCTAAACCGATATCCTGCACACTGATTTTACTGAGTTCACCAGTCAATAAGCCCGTTAATACCGAAGGAGAATGTGTAGGTTCCACATAGAAACAGTGCACATGATCGCCAAAAATCTGTTTTAACCCGAAAGCAGTTCCGCCGGGAGAGCCTCCTACTCCACAAGGAGAATATACAAACAAGGGATGATCGGCATCGACTTTTATATTTTTTTCTTCAATTTGTTCAGCGATTCGCAGTGCGCCAACGGTATAACCTAAAAAGAGTTCATAAGAATTTTCATCGTCGACAAAATAGGCTTTGGGGTCTTTTCTGGTTTTTCTTCTCCCTTCAGAAATAGCTTCCCCAAAATCGCCGGGAAATTCAATCACCTCAGCGCCTTTTTCTTTAAGCAAATTCTTTTTCCATTCCTTGGCATCCCCTGACATATACACTTTTACCGCAAAACCCAGTGTAGCACTCATGATTCCGATACTCAAGCCTAAATTTCCTGTTGAAGCTACGCCGATATGATACTGACTAAAAAAATCTTTCATTTTTTGAGAAGCAAATTGGCTGTAATCATCATCGGGATTAACCAATTCGGCTTTGAGCGCTAACTCTTCCGCGTAGTGTAGAATCTCAAAAAAACCTCCTCGTGCCTTGATAGAACCCGCCACAGGCAGAGCATTATCACATTTCACAAAAAATCTACCTTCGAATTCATCTCCTTTTGTGACAAGCAAATCCTTCATCTTCGGAATTTCCTTCAAGGCAGACTCAATCCTTCCGTTAGTTGTAGCAGTTTCGGGGAAAACTTTTTCTAATAACGGCGCAAACCGTTCCCATAACTCAGCCGCTTCCTTCATATCCTTTTTCTTCAAAGGAGCATTCGGCATATCTCTCATCTTTTTACGCTTCGGATTCAACCATAAAACCGGTTTTTTATCTATTATTTCCTGAAGCATAGGCGACTCTTCAATCAAACTTTGAATTTTATCTTGAGAATACATGTTTAAGCAGTTTATAAGCCTGTATATATACTTTTATTCTCGAGAATTTACTCAATATATCTTATTTCAGAAAGAAATTAACTCAATTATTTATTGATGAGATAACATTACCAAGATTAAAATCCTATACTAATTTTCTGACGTCTTTAAATCTCTAACATCTTTTCCTGTGGGTAACTCGAATACTTCGAGATCAAAATAGGGCAACGCTGCCAACAGATGATCAAAAATATCGGCTTGGATTCGCTCGTAATTTACCCAACGGATATCTTTACTAAAACAATAAATCTCAATGGGCAATCCATTTTCGGTAGGAGCCAATTGTCTCACCATCAATGAATACTCCTTATGAATAGCTGTGTTTTTCTTAAGAACAGCATCGACATAATGTCTGAAAATACCGAGATTGGTCTGGTTACGACCATTGATTTGTACTTTTTTATCAGCACCAATACGTTCATTGTATTTGTCGATATCTCTTTGTCGATGTTCGATATAAGGTTTTATTATACTGATTTTTTTCATTCTTTCTAAATCTTCTTCATTGAGAAATTTAATGGAAGATTGTTTAATATGGATAGATCGTTTTATTCTTCTACCCCCACTTTCTTGCATTCCTCTCCAATTTTGGAAAGAGTCTGAAATCAAGCTATAGGTAGGAATAGTGGTATAAGTTTTATCCCAATTTTGAACCCGAACGGTGGCTAAACTAATTTCTACAACGAAACCATCGGCTCCAAAGTTTTTGAAGGTAATCCAATCTCCAATGCGAACCATGTCATTTACCGAGATTTGGATGCTTGCCACAAATCCTAATATAGTATCTTTAAAAATAAGTAAGATAACAGCCGATGCTGCTCCTAAAGTAGCAAGACTTTTTACGGATTGGCCCGTCAGTAATTGAATAATCCAAAAACCGCCAATTCCCCAAGCAAAAATCATCAGGACTTGAACATAACTTGCCAAGGGCTTATCGCCATAACGCTCATCTTCAGCTAAGTAAAGATGGGCGGTTCTAAGAATACTTCGGATAATCAGAACTCCTAATATCACCAAATAAACCTTTAGAACAACCATTGCGAATTTAGCTCCCAACGGATATTCTATAAACAATATTGGAATCAAAAACCTAAGTAAGGCCAACGGAAGTAAACGCGTAACAAATTTCGGAAAGTTTGTTGTTACAAGATAATCGTCAAACGTGGTTTTCGTCTTGAGACTAAATTTTCTAAAAGCTTCAACTAAAAACCTGCGAAGAACAATGTCAAAGACAACGAGCACCCCGACAACAATAAGAGAATTGATCACTACATTCAAAAACATTGCCCAATCTTCCGTCATTCCCTGTTCTATAAGAAAATCTTGTAGGTATCGACTATAGTTTTCTAATGCTTTTTTAATCATTGTGATTTTTTATTTTTCTTTTAAAATGATTCTATTATGGAATTATTATCAATAATAAATAAGCTCGTGAAATAACAGCTTAACATTAAGTCAAACCATTTCTTTTTAAACCCCTTTTAAGCAGGTTTAAGTCAAAATGCTTTAACTGTAATAATTTATTGTAAAGATATACAAATGAATGGAAAGTAGTGATTTTCAGAAATCATTTCATCCTGAAGCCTCTTGTTATTTTTAAATTCATTTAATTTCCCTCTCCTTAGGTTTGGGTCGTTTGGTAAAGAAAGCCATTCCTGCGGCGATCAGCAATAAAATTGCGGATACGATATAAGCTCCGGTATATCCGCCGGTAGCGTCAATAATTCGCCCTGCCATAATCGGTCCTACAAACCCACCTACTCCCCAAGCGGTAAAGATTATTCCATAGTTTGTTCCTGCATATTTAAGCCCGAACCAATCCCAAGTGGTTGTCGGAAATAAGGCGAGTAATGCACCAAAAGTTGCTCCGGTAACAATTGCTCCAATGGTCAACATCACTCCTGAAGTATAAGTGACAAAAGCAAACATATTGATTGCTTGTAGCACAAATACGATGATCATTGAATTTGTTCGACCGACCTTATCGGATAATATTCCTGTTACCACTCGACCTCCCGCATTACCAATAGCCAAAAGTGCTACAAATAGAAACCCGGTCTCTAACCCAGCTTGTTCTTTAGCAATAACGGCTATATGTCCAATAATAATAAGACCCGCGGATGCTGAAAAAGCATACATAATCCATAACGACCAGAACTGAAGGGTTCTCATCATTTCGCGTGGAGTGAATTCATTCTGGATCATATCGGGTTTCTCAATTTCAGTTTGTTCCGATTTTTTTGGTTTTGGAGGCTTACCTCCTACTGGTATCCAGTCTTCAGGCGGAGATTTCATCACGAAAGACAATCCAATAATCAAAATACTGAAAAAAGCCCCTAAATAATAAAAAGCTTTTGCTACCCCAAAATTACTCAAAAGATAATTTGCCAAAGGCGATACATACACTGCGGCAAGACCAACACCGGAAACAACAATTCCTGTAATTGTTCCTCGCAGATGAGGTTTAAACCATTTTGCCACTGTGGGGGTTGGTCCGGCATAACCAAAACCCATCGCTGCTCCGGTCAAGATACCAAACCCTATAACAAACCCGGTTACAGTTAAGGTCATACCTGCAATCGCAAAACCGATTCCAATCGAAAGCCCCGATAAAATTATCAACAATC
>DATGSA010000354.1:0-4464 GCA_035303085.1 Flavobacteriaceae bacterium | reverse complement strand
ACGCGAAAAGATCCTCCCAAGGCGGACATGTTCGCGCACCAGCAGTGGTTGACGCGTGTTTGGAATTTAGGGTCCACTAAGGAACGCGAAAGGATCCTCCCAAGGCGGACATGTTCGCGCACCAGCAGTGGGTTGTAATTTAATAAGGTTATGGACGATATTGAGAAAAATCTGTAGCTTATCTAAGCTCAAGTTTAAAACTGCCTTGGCAAACAAAAATTTTCACTATAAATAAGAACAACATTGAAGGTTGGGCTAAAGCCCAGTTTTCGAGACTGCTTTGTTACAGTCAGCTAAAGCAGACTGTAATAGATTTTAGCTTCTTGTCAAGTTAAAACAACCTGAGGAGGTCAACCTTCACAACAAAAAAAGCTGCCTTGTTTTTTAAACATTCACAACACTAAATCTATTACCGTTGGATTTATCCAACGGCTAAATTTTAGCGATCTACTTCGGGCTTTAGCCCAATTTGAACGCTACTGCCAGACAATCAAATTAATGATTTTTTATTTAAGTGTATTAAAATTGAAAATATCATCGTTAAAGTAAATTACAGGCATTATCTATAAAGCCCAAATCTCACCTTTGGCTATTCAGATAAACTCATCCCACAATCATTTATCATCATTCTTCTTCCTAGCCTTCCGCTGTGCTTCTCTATAAGCTTTCAGCTCTTCTCCTTTTCGGGGCATGGTGTTAAAGACATAATCCCACAACGGGGAAGAAACGCCAAAAGCGCGATCATCTTCTCGATAATGATGAATAGCGTGATGATCCCACAGGTATTTAAAGCGATTTCTTGGAGGGTTATAAGTATGCAAAATATAATGTATTCCGATATAACCGGCATATCCCATTATAAATCCTGCGAGGAATCCATAGGTGTAATCTCTTAGGAAAATCCAGAAAAATAAGTATAAAACCGTAGCCAGCACTAATCCCAAAATCGGTGGCATGGCCAGTCGCATTTTGTCTTTGGGGTAATCGTGGTGATTTCCGTGCATCGTGTAAGAGAGGTCTGTTCTAAACTTCGTAGTAGGAGGGATGTGGTATAAAAAACGATGCAGTAAGTATTCCACTAAAGTAAATATAAAAACGCCAATAGCAAAAAGCCCCGTTATTTGTAATCCTGAAAATCCTTTTTGGGTAATTCCGTAATAAATCAATCCTGCCGCTACTAAACTAAAGATAATCAGTGGAGCAGAAATATGGGTGTGCGTCAGTTTCTCTAAAATCGGATTTTCAAAAAGCTGTGCAGAACCTTTATTCTTGGGGTTATCCAATTTTGTGTACGAATAATCTTTTTTTTTCTCCATAGTCCGATTTGTTTTAAGTTCTACAATAAAAATATGCTAAACTTCTATTTAAAACCAATTAAACACCAGTGTTTCTTACAAACCTATCTATATTATTTAAGAATTCCAAAAGCTATAAAGTATTTGCTTGTCGTTTTATTTGAAAATTAACGTGTAAATTCCGAATAATATCAAGTCGGAAAAATCAGCCAAACAACCCGTGTATTTCCCCATCTATTCTATTGATAATTTCCCCTAAATCTTCGGCGTTATCCACAAAATTCACTTTGTCCACATCGATTATCAAAAGTTTTCCTTTGTCATACCCTTCAATCCAATTTTCATATCTTTTATTAAGATTATTGAGGTAATCGATAGAAATAGAATTCTCATATTCCCTTCCTCTTGCTTGGATTTGAGCGACTAAATTTGGGACGCTGCTGCGCAAATAAATCAATAAATCAGGGGAAGCGGTAACGGTTTCCATCAGCTCAAAAAGAGATTTGTAACTATTATAATCTCGAGTACTCATCAACCCCATATCCTTCAAATTGGGCGCAAAAATATTGGCATCTTCATAAATCGTACGGTCTTGAACCACATCTTTTCCACTATCCCGAATTTTGATGATCTGCTTAAATCGACTGCTTAAAAAATAAACTTGCAGATTAAAAGACCAGCGATCCATTTTGTTATAAAAATCTTCTAAATAAGGATTGTCAATTACATCTTCATAATGTGCTTCCCATTTATAATGTTTGGCAAGAAGTCCGGTAAGCGTAGTTTTTCCAGCTCCGATGTTTCCGGCAATGGCTACATGCATGTTTTTTATTTTGAAAAGTTAAATGTATAGTGATAGAGCGTCTCTCCATCGTAAATATAAATATTTTTATCAGCTGTGTAAATATCCCTGATTTTAATTTCGGGTAGAGACAAGGTTTGGAATTCTTTTGCTTTATAATCCAATATTTGCAGCTCCCCTTCAACATTTAAGAGTAAAATATAATTGTTGTAAAAACTTATATCGGTAATATCTTCCACCAGAAACTCCTCCACAAAACTCCCATAAATATTATAGCGTTTTAACTTATCAGCCGTCAATAACCAACAATAATTAAAATTACTTTGCTGATCGATAACCGGTTGAGGAATCGATTGTGATTGCGCTATTACTTTTTTCTGTTTATAATCAAAAATTTCCAATGTCTGGGTGTTTATATTAAAAACCCAAAGGTTACTTCTGGTCGCTTTGGTCACAAAAGCAGGAGTCTTAAATTCTGATAATTCATTAAATCGCACTCTTTCAATCTCACTTAGTTTGTCATCCAACAGTATTGCAGTATTGAGATCTCTGTAAAACAACACGATTTTTAGCGGATTTAAAATATCTACAGAAGTTAATTCTCCCAATTGCAAGGCGCTAAATTGATAAGTTTTCTCAGGAGTCTTTTTATACAAGGTATTTTTATCGATGCTGTACTGACTTTCATATTTATCTATCCCCAAAAACCTTTCGTGAGAAAAAGGAGTTTGAGAAATCAACGCTGTTTCGATTTCTTGCGAAAATCCAACAAGAGATAAAAAAAAGAAAAATATTGGAGTCCATTTCATAGTACAAAGATGCAAAAACCTAAGGTAACAAAACAAATTCTTTTTAAACCGTAGTTATTCTAAGCTGCTTTGATGGATTTACATCAAATATGCCAGGCCAATTCCTAAAAGTATAGAAATAATTTTCGCCCAGTTGAATTGATGGTTTTTTGAAGATTCGAACAAAATAGTCGTAGAAACGTGCAGCAATATTCCGACGACCACCGCTTCGATATAATGTTCCATTTCCGAGGAAGTAATAAATCTTTGATCCAAGACACTTCCCAAAGGAGTCATTAGCGAAAAAAGCAAGATAAAAATATAAATCTTCGTTTTGCTTAAATTGGAATTGAGCAAAAATGTCGAGATTACTATCGCCACAGGAAGTTTATGCAAAACCACGCCAATCATCAGATGAGGATTGTTGGCAATAGGAAATCCTTCCATAAAAGAATGGATACATAAACCGATAAACATTAGCATTGGAAATCTTTTTAAATTCTCATCTGCGTGGGTGTGTCCATGTTCTGCTCCTTTTGACATAAACTCTAAGAGCACTTGCAGAAGCACACCCGACATCACCAAAACACCAATTATTGGTTGGTAATCCTGATACACATGAGGCAAAAACTCAAACACCAAAACCGATAACAACAGCGCGCCACTAAAAGAAAGTAAATGTTGAGTGATTCGTGTATGCCTCTTCATAAAAAGAGCAATGATAAATCCCAATACAACCGATAAAAATGGTAGAATAATACTCATAACAGGTGCTAAAACCAATCTGCAAAGTTGATAAAAATAAATTTAGCCTGCGGTTTGACGGCTTGGTTATTTTTTTGAAATATTTTCTGGGGTTTTGAGTTTGGGTTTCGGGTTTCGGGTTGCTTTGGGAATGATATTTATCGGTGCTTCTTTAAGTAACCGGTGAACAGTGAATAAAATATTTTTAATTCTTATAATTTGGGCGTGCCCCCGGTTTTTCCTTAAAATCAAACGGCACGCTCCCAATTAAAATCTGCAGTTGACCAAAAACTTCCCGTTCCAAAATCCGGGGTCAGGCTTTCCGCTATATCTTTTTTTTGATAACACCCTCACTCCGTAAAATGGTAAACTCCTAAAACAAAATCACCATTTCAAAACCACTTGACTCTCAAAAAAAAGGATGCCGCTGCAATCCTTCACGCAAAAAAAATGCCCTGGGGTTTCATCTGATAAAAAATAATGTTTAGGGGGTCAGCTTAGTCTGGAATGACAGTACTGAAATTTTACTTTGGGAGAGGGGGGCAGCTTGGTCCGTTTTATTTATTGGCACAAATCAAACCGTAAAACTGGCACAGTTTGAAATCAACAATATTTTACTTTATTTCCACTTATCCTATCAAGCCAAAAACCATTCTAACTTTATTTTCCATTTTACCAGTCGATAATTTTCAGATATTCAGGAGAAAAAAGTTTTGATATGATTGAAATGAATTAGGTAGCACACACGTGAAAGATTATTTCACACAGCTAATTTACACCTATACAGTTAAAAAAACATTTATCAACCCGTAACTCGCCAACCCGTCAACCCGCT
>DATGSA010000353.1:0-3394 GCA_035303085.1 Flavobacteriaceae bacterium | reverse complement strand
AAACTCCGGATCTTCCAATTTTTCTGAAAACAGTTTAAACCTTTCACAGCTACGCGCTTCAATTAAAGCAGCATAAAGCAATCGATGAATCAATTGGGTTTCTCGACTCCCGCCTTTGGGGAAAAACTTGAGTAATTGATTTACATATTCATCTTTTCTATGATAATCTAAAGTAAGACCGCGTTCGAGAATAAGATCGTGCACCAGCTTAAAATGGCTCATTTCTTCCATGGCTAATAATGTCATTTCTTTAGTCAACTCGGAATATTCCGGATAATTAACGATCAAAGAAATTGCGGTAGAAGCAGCTTTTTGCTCACACCAAGCATGATCCGATAAAATCTCATCTAAATTTTTGGAAGCCACATCTGCCCATCTTGGGTCTGTGGGTAATTTTAAACCTAACATTGACATATTTTAAATTTTAATAATTCTTACTTAAATATCTAAATCAAAAGTGTCTTTTAATTTATCTACTAAAGGATTTTTTTCTTTTAACTTATTATATTTTTCAATAGGAGTAAAGGCATATTTTTTTGAAACTTCTTCATTGACCTTTATTTCCAGTTGAAGATCTGTATTTTTGAGTTTTTCTTTCAAATATCCCATCAAAGCTCCTTGCTCCAACTCGATCTCCTTTTTCATCGTGTCGTTGGGCAATTCTAATTCAATGGTAGTTCCTTCTACTTTGGGCCGATCAGCAGCCAAATTAGAGGCTAAAATCTTTCGACCTTTTTTCTTTAAGTATATGATGTATTTATCCCAAGCTTGCAGTAATTCCGTCTCTGTAAATTCTTCTAAAATCTCAACATCACCAGTTTTCTTCTTTTTTAACTGTTCCGCTTTATGTTTTTTCTTGGCCGCGATACTTCTCAAAGATAGCCCAGAAACTTTTTTGGGTTTATCTTGATTTTTTGTCGCCTCCTTTTTCTTTTTGAATTGCTTTTCTTTCAAAGAGCTTTTTTCTGTTTTAGCAGATTTATCGCTTTTCGGTTGAGAAGCAGAGTCCGGTGTCTCCAAAGGAGTTTTCGGTTCCTGAATAGTCGAAGTTTTTGTTGTTTTATTTGCAGATGCGGTGGTTGAAGTTTGCGTTTTAATCGGTTTTGCAACTTCTTTAAATTCCTCTGCAGCTATTATGAAGGAATCAGGCTTTTTTTTTTAGTATCGGCAAATGTTATCGAAGCCAATTGCATCAAACACAATTCGACGTGCAGTCGTTGATTTTGACTGTGACTGTAATTAAAATCACAAGTGTTAGCCAATTCAATTCCTACTAAAAGAAAAGCTTTTGAACTTTTTTTACTCTGTTCAAAGTATCTCATTTTAGTTTCCTCTCCAACTTCCAATAAAGGGATGGTTTCTTTGTTCTGACAGATTAATAAATCTCGAAAATGTGAAGCTAACCCGGCGATGTAATGCTGTCCGTCAAAACCCTTGGCCAAAGTTTCATTAAACTGAACCAAGAGATTGGGAATATCATTATTCAAAATCAAATCCGTCGATTTAAAGAATACATCGTAATCTAAGACATTTAAATTCTCAGCAACAGCTTCTCGGGTCAAGTTTTTCCCGCTATAACTGACGACTCTGTCATAAATGGAAAGCGCATCACGCATCGCGCCATCCGCTTTTTGAGCAATGATATGCAGCGCGTCATCTTCTGCTTCAACGCCTTCTTTTCTAGCAATTTTGGCTAAATAGTTTTTAGCATCAGAAACCGTAATCCGTTTAAAATCAAATATTTGACATCTCGATAATATCGTGGGAATAATTTTATGCTTTTCGGTGGTTGCCAAAATAAAAATCACGTGTTTTGGCGGTTCTTCCAGCGTTTTAAGAAAAGCATTAAAAGCAGAGGAGGAAAGCATATGCACCTCATCTACGATATAAACCTTATATTTTCCCGTTTGTGGCGGAATTCTGACTTGATCCGTTAATTCTCGAATATCATCTACACTGTTATTGGAAGCAGCATCTAATTCAAAAATATTAAAAGCAAAATCTTGATCTTCTTCATCAGAAGCTTGTTGGTTGATTTTTTTTGCCAAAATCCGAGCACAAGTTGTTTTTCCTACTCCTCGTGGACCGGTAAACAACAATGCCTGTGCCAGATGATTATTGGCAATCGCATTTGATAAAGTATTGGTAATGGCTTCTTGGCCAACCACATCTTCAAAATTTTGAGGCCTGTATTTTCGAGCCGATACAATAAATTGTTCCATCTAATTTTTTACTTACGCACAAATATAAAAATACCTACTATAAAGTGAAGGGTTTTTGGAGTCATTTATTCTGAAAGATTTATTGAAACGATTTATATTGAAATTTATATGACTTTTTCATTATACTTTTTTAGGTTTGAAGATGTGCTATTCAGAACAACAGATAAACCATCTATAAATGAAAAACTACTTCTTTATAATTTTATGCTGTGTTAGTCAAATTGCTTTTGCTCAAAATGAAATAAAAGGTAGGGTGGTAGATTCACATAAAATGCCTATTCCCGGCGTTGAAGTGTCAATTCTCAATACAGGTATTCAGCAAACCACTGATAATAATGGGGATTTCTTAATTCATACCTACTTAAATACTGGAGAGATTCAATTTGAACACGCTGAATTTAAAACAGTTTCAAGAGCATTCAATTTTAAAAATCGACAAAGCTTAAATATTGGTGAAATCCGCTTAACCTTGTTTTCATCAACGCTTGAAGAAGTGGTGATTATTGGAAAAGGAATCATCGACTTAGAAAGAAATCGAAAAACACCGACAGCGGTTTCTACGATTACCAAAGAGGAAATTCAAACCCGAAATGTGGGAAACGTAGAATTCCCCAATATTTTAAGAAATACACCTTCGGCATATATTTCCAGTGAATCCGGTGGATTTGGAGATGGAAAACTTTTTGTCCGTGGGTTTGATCAATCCAATACCGCGTTTTTACTCAATGGTCAACCGATTAATGGAATGCAAAACGGACAATTATATTGGTCCAACTGGAACGGGCTCACCGACATTGTTTCTGCGGTAGAAGTTCAAAGAGGATTGGGATCTTCAAAATTAGCAGTTTCCTCTGCCGGAGGAACAGTCAATTTAATTACAAAAACCACCGAGAAAAATCAAGGTGGATTTGTTAGACTTTTAAGTGGAAACGACAGTTTTATAGAAGCAACCGTTTCCTATGATACCGGTATGAATGATAATGGCTGGGGATTTTCTTTTCTGGTCGATTATTGGAAAGCCCACGCCAAGTATGCTAACGGGACTAAAGGAGAAGGTCAGAATTATTTCTTTTCAGTAGGAAAAGAAATGGAAAATCATAATTTCAACTTGTTGCTGACCGGTGCTCCTTTAATTCACGACCAAAACCCTTCCAAATCGATGGAGTTATACG
>DATGSA010000352.1:0-3989 GCA_035303085.1 Flavobacteriaceae bacterium | reverse complement strand
GCTACTTTCCAAGATCATGAAGTCGATTTCAAAGCGCCTTATAAACGTATCACAATGACCGACGCCATCAAAGAATACACCGGGTTCGACATTACAGATAAAACCGAAGAAGAAATTCGATCTGCAGCGAAAGACATGGAGTTGGAAGTAGATGACACGATGGGTAAAGGGAAACTCATCGATGAGATTTTCGGAGAGAAATGTGAACCAAATTTTATCCAACCTACTTTTGTTACTGATTATCCGATAGAGATGAGTCCACTTGCCAAAAAACACCGAGACAATCCAAATTTGACAGAAAGGTTTGAGTTGATGGTTTGTGGAAAAGAGATTGCCAATGCGTATTCGGAGTTAAACGATCCGATTGATCAACGCAAGCGTTTTGAAGATCAGTTGAAATTAGCACAAAAAGGTGATGAAGAAGCGACGGAATATATCGATGAAGATTTCTTGCGCGCTTTGGAATACGGTATGCCACCAACTTCAGGATTGGGTATCGGAATGGATCGTTTGTTGATGTTTTTAACCGACAACGCTTCGATTCAAGAAGTGCTGTTCTTCCCACAAATGCGACCGGAAAAGAAGAAAATCGATCTTTCGGAAGATGAAAAAATGATTTTAGACTTATTGAAAAAAGAAAGTCCAACCGACTTAAAAGCTTTAAAAGACCAAACTGGGTTAAGCAATAAAAAATGGGACCGCGGACTCAAGAGTTTGAGAAAAAAAGAGCTTGCCACGGTTGATAAAACCGAAGAGGGATTATTCGTCAAGCTTTTAGATTAAAATAAAATTGGGAATGTGAAAGTATTTCTTATTTTTGCAACTTCAATTTCGGGATGTGGCGCAGTCTGGTAGCGTACACGCCTGGGGGGCGTGGGGTCGCAGGTTCAAATCCTGTCATCCCGACAAAAGCCGCTGATTATCAGCGGCTTATCTTTTTTGCGGACAATATGCGGACAGAAACATCGATTTTAAACTACTTTATTAGGATATAGCAAAGTGAAATAAGACAGGTAAAGTCACAGTAAGTATTCTTCAATTTCCTTTTATTTTTTCAGTTTTTTAGTGTTGAATTGCGGACAGATTGAAAATCACCTATTCGCTCTTAGGGATAATTTCGCGCTAAAAGATCTTGACTAAAATGGTTTTGAAAGAAAAAATATAAGACTGCCTCTACTCTGCTTAATTAAATAATTCCCAGAAATTAAAATTTGAAAAATGAGAAATGGTACAATACGAAATTATATAGTGTATCGCGATACGCGATATTCATTTCGAAAGGTTGTTCAAATTTACTTGAGTGAGTTCGTAAATGATATGGTCTAACATACCGATTTTAAGGTCTTGGATGTTTTTATCACAATAGCGAATGTAAATAGTCAGCTGTATTCTTTAATTGAACTTTTCGTAAGCTTGAAAGCACATCAAATTCGTCTAAAGGTGGGCTCTTTTTATACAAAACCATTTCTCTAAAGGCTTCGATTGCTTCTTGTGGATTTAAATCTATAATATCAATTAGATAATCATCAGCAGACTTCCGAGTTAAACTAAATTCCGCGAGATAATCTTTTGGGAAATCTTTCAAATTATTAGTTACAATTACATTGGCGTTTACTTTTATAGCTGCTGCTAAAACGTGTCTATCGGTTGCATCGGGCAACTCTAATTGATTAATTAAACGCTCATAATTACTTACCTGTGCATCAGGAAATGCCAAGTTTGCATTCTGCACTCGTTTTTTGGCTTCACTTTTATCAATTCCTTTCCGTATCATCACGCGCTCCCATTCCTTAAAAATATGATTACTCCATTTTGGGGTGTACAAATCGTAATGAGCAAAATAAAACATCCCGAATAATAATAGGGTAAATTACATTCGTATCCAGCACAGCAATAAATCGAACACTATGAATCATATAAGCCTAACTCTTCATCCTTTTGCATGATTTCAATAAGGCGTTCCTTTTGTGCTTGCTTTTTCTTTTCCTTATAAGCCAACACATCTTCCATTTTTATTCTGCGGTGCCTACCTATTTTGGTGAATGGAATTTCCCCTTTCTCTAATAATTTCACCAAGTATGGCCGAGAGCAACTTAATATCTCCGCTGCTTTTTGTGTTGTTATTTCAGTAGCCATTGGAACAATAGAGATCGGTTGTCCTTTCCCCATAGCTTCCAATATATCACTTAGTAATTTTAAAGCTTTAATCGGAATCTTTATCTGTTCTTTGGTTTCTTCTACCTCTATTTCAGGTTCATTTGAATGAAGTTGTTTTATTGCTTGGGCTAAAGCCGAATAAGACTTCATAGCCGTCTTTTGCTCTTGCTTGGTTGGTTTATCTATATACGCTGTGCCTTTCATAATTATTTGTTTCTACAAATATAAACGAAATATTTGAATTATTCGAAATAAACGAAACGGAAGTAAAATCGAAATAAGGTTTTATTTATTGGCACCTTCAATTTTTTATACGAGTAAAAGTGGAAAATCTTAGTCTTTTAGAACAGAACTCTTTTACAACCAGCTACTCACTCAATTTAAGCTGAATACGTTTTCTTTTTATATCCACTCCCAGCACCTTTACTTCAACTTGCTGATTTAAGGAGACATGTTCATGAATATCTTTAACAAATTCATCGGCGATATTTGAGATGTGAATCAATCCGCTTTCTTTAATTCCAATATCCACGAAACATCCAAAATTCGTGATGTTGTTGACGATTCCCGGCAAAAGCTGCCCTTCTTCAACATCTTCAATCGTTTTAATATCTTGATGGAACTTAAACTCCTTCGCTTTGGAACGAATATCTACGCCCGGTTTTTCCAGTTCTTTTTGAATATCTTTTAATGTGGGCATTCCAATTTCCTCATCTGTATATTTATTCAACGGGATTTTCTTAACCAACTTACTATTCCCCACTAATTCCCTCACCGAAACCCCCATATCTTTTGCAATATGTTGCACCAAACCATAACGCTCCGGATGTACCGCGGAATTATCTAACGGATTATCCGCATGCCGAATGCGCAAAAATCCGGCGCTTTGTTCAAATGCTTTCTGACCTAAACGAGGAACTTTCAGTAATTCTTTTCGACGCTTAAAAGCTCCATTTTCCGTTCTATATTCAATAATATTCGACGCTAAACCCTTACCGATTCCGGAGACATATTGCAACAACCACGGACTGGCAGTATTTAGATTTACCCCAATGGCATTTACGCAATTGGACACCACCTGATCTAAGCTTTCTTGCAATTGCGTTTGATTGACGTCGTGTTGATATTGTCCTACGCCAATCGATTTTGGATCTATCTTCACCAATTCCGCTAATGGATCGGCTAATCGTCTGCCGATAGAAACCGCACCACGCACCGTAGCATCGTGATTTGGAAATTCTTTGCGTGCAATGGAAGACGCAGAATAAACCGAAGCACCCGCTTCGTTTACAACATATATTTCGATGGGTTGCTTAAAATCAATTCGACGGATGAGTTGTTCTGTCTCCCGCGATGCGGTTCCGTTTCCGATAGCAATTGCTTCTGTTTGATATCTTTCCGTTAAAGCACTGATCTTCTCGATTGCTTCTGCTTCTTTTCTTTGTGGAGGGTGCGGAAAAATAGTTTCATTTTGCAACAGTTTCCCCTGCGCATCCAAACAAACCACTTTACATCCACTTTTAAATCCTGGATCGATGGCTAAAATTCTTTTTTCTCCCAACGGAGATCCCAAAAGCAATTGCTTAAGATTTTCAGCAAATACTTTTATCGCATCCGCATCGGCTTTTTCTTTGGCTTTTTGAATGGCCTCATTACGCAGTGATGGGAATAATAACCTTTTGAAAGAATCTTCCACTGCCGCTTCTATATAATCTCTGGAAGGAGCATTTTTGTTTTTAATAAACCTTCGACTGAATTCATCACAAAGGGCTTCTTCGTCTATCCGCAACTTCAATCTTAAAAAACCTTCATTCACACCGCGGTAAATGGCT
>DATGSA010000351.1:0-2343 GCA_035303085.1 Flavobacteriaceae bacterium | reverse complement strand
GATTCGTGACACCGCTCGAGTGCTGGATTTACCACTTAATGAAGCGGATTATTTAGCGAAACTGGTTCCGGATATGTCCAAGCTGAAAAAGATTTTTGGATTGGATGAAAAAGAACTTCAAGCAAAATTCAGAGGTGATGGAATCGATAAAATCAATGAATTACTCAATGTAGCCGAGGGTGATGGTTTGGATTCAGAAACTTTAAATCAAGCCCGAGTATTAGAAGGTTCTTTGCGAAATACCGGAATCCACGCTTGCGGGGTGATTATTACTCCCGGTGATATCACTAATTTTGTGCCGGTTTCTACAGCCAAAGATTCTGATTTATACGTCACGCAATTCGACAATAATGTAGTTGAAAATGCCGGATTGTTGAAAATGGATTTCTTGGGATTAAAAACCTTAACCCTGATAAAGGACACGGTAGAAATTGTCAAAGAGCGTCACGGAATTGAATTGGATCCGGAAAACTTCCCGTTAGACGATGAAAAAACCTATGAACTTTTCCAAAGAGGAGAAACCATCGGGATTTTTCAGTATGAATCTCCGGGGATGCAGAAACATATGAAGAATTTGGAGCCTTCAGTTTTTGAAGATCTAATCGCTATGAATGCGCTGTACCGACCAGGACCGATGGAATATATTCCAAGTTTTATTAGGAGAAAGCATGGGCAGGAAGAAATTAGTTATGACTTGCCTGAAATGGAAGAATACTTGGAGGAGACCTATGGAATTACAGTCTACCAAGAGCAGGTGATGCTTTTGTCTCAAAAGTTAGCAAACTTCACCCGAGGTCAAGCCGACCAGTTGAGAAAAGCAATGGGGAAAAAGCTGATTCACGAGCTGGAAATCTTAAAGCCTAAATTTATGGAAGGCGGTAAAGAGAACGGCCATCCTGAAAAAATCCTCGAAAAAATATGGAAGGACTGGGAGGCTTTTGCAAGTTATGCTTTCAACAAATCTCACTCGACTTGCTATGCTTGGATTGCTTATCAAACTGCTTATCTCAAAGCACATTATCCTGCAGAATACATGGCATCTGTTCTTTCTAATAATATGAATGACATTAAAAAAGTGACCTTTTTTATGGAGGAGTGTAAAAGTTCTGGCTTGGAGATTTTAGGTCCGGATGTCAATGAATCTTTTTATAAGTTTTCAGTAAACCAAGATAATGCGATTCGCTTTGGTATGGGAGCAGTAAAAGGCGTAGGAAAAAATGCGGTGAAAACTATTGTTGAAAATAGAGAAAAAGACGGCAACTACCGTTCTATCTTTGATTTGGCAAAACGAATCGATCTGCGTGCTGCCAATAAAAGAGCTTTTGAAAACCTCGCATTAGCAGGTGGGTTTGATGGATTCACACCAACTCACCGCGCTCAATATTTTCATGAAGAAGCTGATGGGATTAGCTTTATTGAAAAAGTGATAAAATATGCTGCTAAATATCAGGAAAATAAAAACTCTGCGCAAACCAGTTTGTTTGGGGAAGGCAGTGGCGTAGAAATTCCGGAACCCACTGTGCCGCCTTGTGAAGAATGGCCAACAATGACAAAACTTAAAAAAGAAAGAGAGGTTGTTGGAGTTTATATTTCAGGGCATCCGTTAGATGATTTTAAAAGTGAAATCAAGCATTTCTGCAGGGGTACACTGGCAGATTTTCAGAATCTTGAGAAAAATTTAAACAAGGAATTAAGTGTCGCCGGCGTGGTGACAGATGTGCGTCACTTGACCAGTAAAAACGGAAAAGGCTGGGCTATATTTACAGTAGAAGATTATATGGACTCTTTTGAGTTTAAGATTTTTGGAGAGCAATATTTGAAATTTCGCCACTTTCTAATGCCTAATAATTTTGTTTATATCCGAGCTTTTATTCAAGAAGGCTGGATAAACAGAAATACCGGAACACAGGGAGAGCCGAGAATTCAATTTAGAGTTTTTAAACAACTCCAAGATGTGATGGAAGAATATGCCAAAAAAATTACTATTCAGATTGATGTAGAAGACTTAAAAGAGGAGAGTATAGAAAGTTTAAAGGAAATCTTAGGTGCTCATCAAGGGGATCACTTGCTCAATTTTGTGGTTTATGAAATGAAAGAACGCCTTAAAGTTCATATGCCCAGCAGACTTCAAAAAGTAGATATCAATGCGGAATTACTTCAGGATTTAGAACGAAATAAGTTTTATTACAGGGTGAATTGATCTATCTCGTTTATAATATTTCAACTCAATTAATTTGTGAGTAATTAAGCTTGAATAAAAGAGGGAATAAAAAGCAAAATATTTTATTCCCTTTGTATAAATATTTCTCGTTGTTTTATTCTTCCATTCGTTGTTCAAGAGCT
>DATGSA010000350.1:0-4445 GCA_035303085.1 Flavobacteriaceae bacterium | reverse complement strand
TACCGGATATAATTCGGCCGGGTAAGGATTAATCCCCATTTCACGGAGTTTATCCAGTTTGTTTCTGCGTACGCGTTCTTGTTCAGTAAGTTGCATAAAAAAGGTTTCAAAAATAAGTTGACAAAGTTAATCAGATTCCCGTTAGCAATCAACTTAAAATAGGTTTTTCATTTCAAGAAAGAGGAGTTTTAAAGGTTACCACCAAGGCTTTTATTTTTAAGTAATCTTATGTGTCCTTTTTGATTCAAGGTTCACATGAATAATTGAGAACGTAAGATACATCTTGTTGTGGATTGGTATCCCCGGTTTTGAAATATTAGGACATTAAGTTCACTAAGGATTTTATTGAGTTTATAATTCTGTTTGTTTTTTCATCCAACTTTTAAAGAGCGCAATATCAAGAGAATGAGCAATGATTATTCCCAAAAACTTTGCGATGTTATTTATGAAATGGGCTTTTACAAAAGAAGATAGATCATTTGACGTCAAACCTTGTTGCTTTAATAATCAGCACTATATGGGGTCGGAAAAACCTTTTTGTCTTATTTTTTCGAGGTATTATTGTCGCTTGCTTTCAAAGTCAGATTTTAATTCTTTGTATAAGTGATGTGTCTTATTTAATCGTAGAGAACACAAGGTTTTTTACAAATTTATAGCGGGAATTAAAAAAACCGAGTTCATATGGTTGGTAATTTGTTACTGACACGCAGTTATTGAAACATTAAGATCATTAAAATTTATACCAATTCGTATTCTTTTTTATACTACATCAAATCTCGAAAGGGCACAATATCAAATATGTACAACGTTCATTCTTAAAAGTCCGTCTGGTTAAAAAAAGATTTACTATTTTGCAAGTTCTCGGTTTTTGGAAAATTCCGGATTAATCAATTAAAAAATCAGTCAAATGAGAAAAAGTGTTAACCTAATCAAGTTGGTTTTATTAGCAGCAATTATAAGTTTATCTGCTTGCAAAAATGATAAAAAGTCCGAAGCTAAAGAAGGTGTCAAAGAAACTAACAAGGAAGATACAGAAAGAAAAAAGGAAGATCTCAATCATGTCCCCGGCGTGTTAATGACGATGCACAAAGAAACGATGACTTTGTTGGATATTGGCATGGAAAAATCAGAAAATCCCAAGGTAAAAGAATATATTGAGAATTTTCAAAATGAATTGACAGTAGTCATGGGCAAGTCCGAACATGTTTTCCAGAAGAGTGGGTTAGAGGTAAAAGATTCTAAACTCAGTGAAGTATTGAAAGAAAAAATTAAGGCAACAGAAAAACAAATAAAAACGTTGGATTCAGAAAAGTATGATCAGCAGTATATGGAAAACATATCCGAATATCTTTTTGAACAACTCGGGGTTGTAGAAACTGAGCTTGTGCCGATAAAAGACAATAGAGAGCTTGGAGAGGCTGTTCATTTAACAATGATAGCTTATAAAACCTATGCGGATCACGCGCTTAAATTAGAACGGGAAATGGAAGCTTCCAATTAAAATTAACCTTAATAATCAATTTTTTATAGAATTATTTTATGTCAAAGATTACTATTTATCACAATAATCGATGCAGTAAAAGTCGTGAAGCATTGGCATTATTAGAGGAAAGGAATTTAGATCCCGAAGTGCGTTATTATTTGAAAGACGCTCCTTCAACTACTGAAATAACAGATTTGTTGAAGAAATTAAATATGAAACCCGAAGATTTAATCCGTAAAAAAGAAACGATCTACAAAGAGAATTTTAAAGGGAAGGATTTAACAGAAGACGAATGGATTACAATTTTATCTGAAAATCCGCGACTGATTGAAAGGCCGATTGTTATCAATGGCGACAAAGCAGCCGTGGGAAGGCCTACTGAAAATATAGAAGAGATTTTATAGGGTTTAGACAGAAAAGACTCCAAGCTCCATAAAGTCATAATTTTTGTACAAGCAAAAATATTTAACCCCGCTTTTAAGGAGTTGGTAAACTCTTTTAAAGTTTCACAACGAATTCCAAGAACTTGGGAAAAGTTCAAACATGTGACCCAAGTGCATCCGGTAAACTTATAATGAAATCATTATTGATGTATTTAGAAACCAACATTGATTAAAAGAATGAAATCTACAGTAGGAGCTTTTCAACATAAAGAGGAAAGGCAAGTCCTGATTTCTTTTTTCAAGGAATTGATTGATGAGCTGAAACATGATTTCTCACTGTTGGAGTTACGTCCAAAACATCTTCCTTCCACATCTGATTATTTTGAAGGAGATTTTGATTTTTTAATTGAAGAAAAAGAATTTACAGCAATTTTTAAACTGTTGTATGAAACGTGTAAAAATCGAGGAATCAACTTTAATTTCATTCAGAAATTCCCGAATAAAAAGAAGTTTCACTTTTTTATAAAACACCGAAACAGCATTGCAATCACCCTTGAGTTGTGGACCGCAATCGAGTTTACTAAAAATAAAAAACCACATACTTTTTCTGCAGAAAACATTTTTAAAACACTGCAAATAAATCGGTTAAGAAAATCAGAAATTCTTAGCTTGATTTATGTCACCCATCTTTTTCACAAGCAGAAGAATGTCTTTTCAGAAGAAAATAAATACAGATTCCAGGTGTTTTTAGAAAAGCTCAAAGCTGAACAAACCCCAATTTCCGAAAAAGTGATAGGGATATTGGAAGAATTAAAAACCGAAAAAACTTCCCTGCCAGGAGCCAATAATAAAGCACTGCATTTACTGAACAAATCGGGAGTGAAATCCAAAAAAGTGTATTTCCCAATGATAAAGTTATATGCTAAAGCAATCTGGCACCGACTTTTTCATCTGTACCGAACTATTCCGGTTGTCGGACCTGATGGCGTAGGAAAAGGAATCGTTTCTGAACTAGCATTGGAACACCATAAAGACCGCGCTTCCTTTCGCTTCAAAGACCTGTATCGAATGCGAATTTTCTATAAACATATAGTTTTGCGATTTTTTAATCCTAACGATTTAAAAAAGAATAGGTTAGATGAGGATTTAGGCTATTATATTTTCACCATTGCTTCCTTCAGTATTTATATATTGCCGATTTATTTAAAAGGAAAAAAAGTTTTATTAGATCGTTATTACTTAGACTACTACGCCAAGCCAATTCGGTATTTGGAAGAAAATCAGAACCCAAAAAAGCTGAAAGGATATTCATTTTTATTATATCTAACCCCGGTTCCGCAACAAATGATTTTTATGGGTTGTAAAGACCAGTCTCTAAAAGAGCGCAAAAACGAATTGTCACAAACCGCGGTAGATTATCTCCAAGACCTGTACATAGAATTTATATTAAAGAAAAAAATCCCAGAAATTCTATTCATTTCCACCGAAAATCAAGTGGAAACTTCCGTAAAAGCGATGCAAGATTTTCTGCCGGAATGATTTTGTTTAGGACGCGATTAGACTAAATCTTGTTGAGTCAAATTTTTTGATATTATATGTTGTAGTTAGGACCAGTGCTGAGGTTGGGCTAAAGCCCTGTTGCTAATAATCCTTTGTGTCAGTCGGCTAAAGCCAGACTGTAATAGATGGTTTGGTAAACTAAAGAAACCTGAGAAAGTCAAATTTCACACTGAAAAAAATATAGGGATATTTCTAAATTTTCATTTCAGTAAATCTATTACCGT
This sequence comes from Flavobacteriaceae bacterium, assembly GCA_035303085.1. GTDB lineage: Bacteria > Bacteroidota > Bacteroidia > Flavobacteriales > Flavobacteriaceae > JAJYSO01. Next base: position 795 of record DATGSA010000350.1, on the reverse strand, counting down.
TGGATTTATCCAACGGCTTAAATACAACACCCAATTGTGGGCTTTAGCCCAATTTGCGCCCTGCAATGTTCATCTACATAGATGGTTTGGTAAACTAAAGCAATCTGAGGAGATCAACTTTTACTCCGAAAAACCGAACCGTTTTTCTAATTATTCATTCCATAATATTCTATTACCGTTGGATTTATCCAACGACATAATTACGTCACCCAATTATGGGCTTTAGCCCAATTTACGAACTGAACGACAGATGTTGAGGACTCCTCCATTAATACAAAAAACAAAAATCACCCTTTCAAAGTTTGCAATAACGCTTTCCTCATTGCCGAATACTTGTCTTCTTGCAATTGGTTAATAGAAAAAATCCACATGAAATAACAGAAACTGATTTTAAAAAGCTCCCATTCTTCAGCGGGGACGAGATTTTTGAAATGAGTAGTCAACCATTCGAACGGAAATTTTCCAACCTGGTCGTAATGCAAAATATTTCTACTATAAATAAAAGCTTGTTCCAAACCGGCGGGATAAAAACCGAATTCATCCCAATCGATAACGCTGTCATCTTCAAATAAATTCAAATCTTTTAAATCCCCGTGCGTGAAAACGTTTCGTCCATTTGCAATTTTTTCTTCCAGCAAATCAGCTGAAACTCCTTGGTTATTTAAATCGGAAATGGCTTTTTCATGCCACCATTTATAGCGACTGTGATTTTTAAAATCCTGTAGATAATCAGGGAGTGGTAAGTTTAAAAAATCTTCTTCCAAAGAAAATCGATAAAGAATTTTAGAAATTTCA
>DATGSA010000349.1:0-8625 GCA_035303085.1 Flavobacteriaceae bacterium | reverse complement strand
AAACAAAATCGCTTATATAATTTTGCAGGGTTTATTTTTTTTTAAGTGAATACTTACAAATAATGCTCGCAGCTCCTCTATTTCCGATGGCGTTTTGTAAATATGGGTCCTTATATCACATTCTGTTTTTATTATTCTAATCGATATTTCGAATTGAAACAAAAAGGTGTTCTTATAAATTATTCTACAAAAGAACGGGAGAAAAAGATTTATGTGATACCTGAAATTTACTATGTAGTAACCAATATGGAAGGGGAAGAATTGAAAAAACGAAAGTGGATTCAATTCTAAATCTGCTTTTAATCGGGTTTTCAGTAATTTGTGCGACATGACACCCAGTCAATATCGAAGTTCCTTAACCTCTTGGTAAGCCCTGTATTTGCTCACATGACACGTCCCATTTTATAAAGTGGGACGTATTGCTTTCCACAAACAAGTGCCAGATTACAACTTAGGTCGCACAGCGGGGAAGTATGCCATACATTTGTTCACAGAAAATAGAAAAACAGAGTATTAACTTAAAAAACAAATGTTATGACAACTCAAGTAAAAAGAACAAACACGACAAACCTCTTAAACACAAAGCGGTTTTTAAAATTTAACATGCGTACCCTATTAATAGCATTCGCATTTTTGATGACCAGCATTTCCGGATTTGCACATTGTGATTCCTATGATGGTCCGGTAATTAATGAAGCCTTGGAAGCATTAGAAGAAAATAATGTGGAATTGGTTTTAAAATGGATTGATCCACAACAAGAAGAAGAGATTATTTCCTTGTTCGAAAAAACTTATCAGTTAAGAGATGGCGATCAAGAAGTATATGCTATCGTGGAAAAACATTTTTTGGAAACCTTAGTAAGATTGCACCGAGAAACTGAAGGAGCAGGATTTACAGGTTTAAAGCCGGCAGGATCTATGACCCCATGGGTTGAAATGGCTGACAAATCAATTGCTGAAGACGATGTTGAGCAAGTAATTACAACGGTAACCGATGAGTTTGAAGAAATTCTAAGAGAGCGATATGCCGAAGTAGCCAAACTCAGCAAAACAAAAGATGATTCCGTAGAGCAAGGACGCGCGTATGTACACGCTTATGTACAGTACACCCACACCTTGGAGCACTTGGAAGAGTTATTAAACGAACCCATTGCGCACGAGGGAGGTGAAGGACACGCCGGTCATTAATAATAATTTTGATGAACCCAGTTTTCGGCATTCCGCTCTTAGTATTCAATTACACAGGAATGGCGAAATGCCGAAAACTAAATTTTCTAAAAAGAAAACAATTTTACACAACGATTAATAAAAGATAAAAACGATATGGAAACTGTAAAGAAAATGAAAACAAAGAGATTTCAATTAGAAACCCTTACCTGTCCAAGTTGTATTACGAGGATAGAAGGAGTACTCAACAAAGAATCAGGGGTGGAAGAAGCAAAAGTTCTTTTTAACTCGAGCAAGGTGAAAATAAAATATGATGAAGAACAGGTTTCTCCCGATCGATTGGCGGAAGTGATAGAAAAAGTTGGCTTCCCAATTATACACGCTTAAAAACTAATTAAAACAATGAAAACTAAACAAGTAAATAAAATAATGTATGCAGCAGGAATTTTACTTCTTGCTGCATTAATCACCTATCTGTCTAACTGGAGCAGGCTGTTATTGGATTCACTTTTAATTGCCGCTTCGATAATTGCAGGGATTCCAACCTTTTTAAAAGCTTGGAGAGCTTCCCTTCAAAAAATGTTCAGCATTGAACTGTTGGTAACTATCGCGGTTATCGGTGCGTTGATTATCGGCGAGTATATGGAATCAGCAGCGGTAACTTTCCTGTTTCTTTTCGGAGCTTTTCTGGAAGGACGATCATTAGAAAAAGCCCGTTCCTCTCTCAAATCTCTAATGGATATGGCACCGTTGGAAGCTACCGTAATCCGCGATGGCATACGTTCTGTAATTATGGCGGAAGAGGTAATGGAAAACGATTTGGTACTGATTCAGACAGGAGAGAAAATTCCAATTGATGGTCGAGTAATTTCAGGGAAAGCCTCTGTGAATGAAGCGGCAATTACCGGAGAATCAATTCCGACAAGTAAAGAAGTTGAGGATCAAGTTTTCAGTGGAAGTATAGTTGACAGTGGATACTTAGAGGTAATTGCAGAACAAGTTGGAGAGGATACTACTTTCTCTAAAATCATTGAATTGGTTGAAGAAGCACAAGAAGGAAAAGCGAAAACCCAACGGTTTTTAGAAAGATTTGCCGAGATATATACACCGGGAATTATGATTCTCGCCGCGCTTGTTTGGATAATTATGCAAGATTTTCATTTGGCATTAACCTTTTTGGTGATCGCTTGTCCCGGAGCTTTGGTGATTTCTGCACCGGTTTCTATTGTTGCAGGTATCGGTAACGGGGCACGAAATGGAATCTTGATTAAAGGTGGAGAAGTGATGGAGAAACTGGCGAAGATTAACGCTGTGGTATTCGACAAAACAGGAACACTGACAAAAGGAAAACCCGAAGTTACCGCTATTAAAGGATTTGATATTACTGAAGATGAATTACTGTTGATGGCCGCTGAAGCTGAAGTCGTTTCAGAACATCATCTGGGTAGAACGATAGTGAAAGAAGCAGAGAAAAAAGGATTGAAACTGCTGAATAAACCATCTGAAGTAAAAGTGCTTAAAGGTAGAGGAATCCAGGTAAGTCTTAACGGAAAACCGCTTTATATCGGTAATCGAAAAGGGCTTTTTCAAAATGGAATTTCCATAGATACCGAAGTGGAAGCTTATGCAACAGCACAAGAAAAAGCAGGAAATACCGCAGTCTTTGTGGCAGATGATAAAAGAATAAAAGGAATAATTTCTATCGCTGATACGATTAGAGATAAAGCTAAAGATACCATTCATCAATTAAAACTGATAGGGGTTGAACATTTAGTTATGCTTACCGGTGACAATAAACACACGGCCAATATTGTTGGAGAACAGTTGCAAATGGATCGGATGTATGGCGAATTGCTTCCGGAAGAAAAAGCAGAGAGTGTTAGAAAATGTATGGGAAAAGGAGTGAATCTCGCTATGCTTGGAGATGGAGTAAATGACGCTCCGGCTATTGCGACTGCCGATGTTGGAATTGCGATGGGCGTTGCCGGAACCGATGTGGCCATGGAAACTGCAGATGTGGTTTTAATGGCTGATAATCTTGAAAAGTTAACCCACGCTTTAAAACTCTCCAAAGCAACCATACGCAATATGAAACAAAACATGTTCTTAGCGGTTGGGACAGTTGCTTTGCTCTTAGCAGGCGTACTGACAAAAAACGTGAACTTGGCCTCAGGAATGTTGATTCACGAATTGAGTGTGCTGCTGGTTATTTTAAATGCTATCCGTTTGGTTCGGTTTAAACCTGCTAAACGATATAACCAACCTGCTCCGCTTAAAGAAGAGCCCGCGTATGCAGCACGAGAATGTGAGTATGAATGCGCTTAAAAAGAAGGATATTTGAAAATGATTCTCACCAAAAATAAAATTGATAAGGCTAAATCTTGATGATAATCAACCACAAGGGTTAAGGGGGGTGATTTTGAACTTCAGTTGGTTATGTAAATAGGATTGAAACCTTATCAATTTTTTCATCGAGATGATTGCGTTTATTTAAACTATTTCCGAATTGGAGTTAAATGATATTTCTCATATCCAAGAAGACATTTCTAATTTAAATTCGCTAAAAAAACAGGATGATAGACAAAGACAAATCATCAGCTATTCTATCGAGAAAGCAAAGACCTAAGAGAGAAAACACCACACTACTTTATGTTGAAATCATCTTTATTATTCAAGTTGGTTTGAATGAACTATCAACACTTTAATTAAATGAAATGTTCACAATTATTTATTTTGATTGGATTTGTACTCCTTTCAATTCCACTGGCAGCTCAAGAGACTTTTTATACGGAAATTGATGCGAAATGGAAGTTCAATCCCAATCCGGAAAACCGTTGGTCTTACTCATTTGGATCAAAATATCGCAGTCATTTTTACGACTCCGGAGATTTCGGTCACGATACTGATTTTTTACAGTTGAATGCTGCCCCGTCTTTTGAAATCAATTCAAATCATTCCGTATCCTTGGAATTTCGATACCGTATTAAAAAACTATTTGACAATCAAAAAACCGATGAAAAACGGATAATTCAACAATACAACCATAGTCACAAATCCAATAGACTAAATTTTAAAGGGCGTTTACGCGTGGAGCAACGGTTTAGAGAAAGTTTTACGTTGCGAAATCGTTATAGGTTTGGAGTAAGCTTTCCCCTTAACAGAAATCCTAACAAATTAAAAAGATGGAAGTTTACTGCCGATACCGAATTCTTGTGGAGTATTGGTCCTGAAAAGAACCCACGTTTTGACCAGCGTGTTTCTGTAGCTTTGGCAAAACCACTTTCAGATACATTTACTTTCAAACTAAAACCCCAATATCGATACTTGGATTATACCCAGAATAAACGAAGTGTTTGGCAGATCTATGCTACTTTAAGCATTTCAATATGAGGAATTGCTAATTATGCCTGAATGCTCTTTGCTGTTTGTATCAATTCTCAAAAGCAAAGCTCGCACGCTCTTTACTCCTTATGGAAGGACAATTCTCAAGATTTTACCACTAATTTAAATGCTTTTGATTTTGGTTAGACTGCATTTCATATACCAATCGAGAGACTTTTGCTATTGCTTTTTCAATCCATTGTTTTGGTGTTAGTGTGAAGCTATTCAGTCCAGTCTATACGCTAAATGCATCGAATTCAACGGGTATAAAATCAGGATTATTCAAACGTTCCCAAATTCCTGGAAGTTCAATCCTATTTTGATTGTGCGCCAGTTTCTGATTAAATCATCAGATCGATCTCTTTTTTCTGTGGTGAGCGATAGCTGTTTGGCAGATATAATCGAGCTGTATATCTTTAGAAATGCTTTTCTCTATTCCGAGCACTTGAATTTTTTATTCTTCCTGCTCATCAGATATTTGAAATTTATACCGAGAAAAATCAACCTATAAATTTAATCCGGTTGATGTTAGATAGATTTCTCCATAAGCAGTTTATTCAATTTGCTTTTAATAATTTGGAGATATCAAATGTGAAACTTTATGGGATAAATCAATTATAGTAAAAGTGTAGTTTTTGATTATATATTCAAATGTCCATTCAACTACTTCAATACAAACCTCTTCAGCAATAAAAAACCCTGTAAATCATTATTTAGATCTACAGGATTTATGTTTTTGAAACGAGGTATTCAAGCCTCATATAATAACGTTGATTATTCCATCAATTTTGCAATAATCTTATTTAAGGTTTCACTTGGTCGCATTTCTTTTGAAACGATTTCCTCATTTGGCCAGTAATATCCTTCGATATCAATTTCATGGCCTTGCGCACCGTTCAATTCTTCAAGGATTTTATCTTCCTTCTCTTTCATTTCGGCTGCAATCGGCTCAAAAATACGCTGCAAACGCGCATCGTCATTTTGTGCTGCCAAAGCATCCGCCCAATACATCGCCAAGTAAAAATGGCTTCCGCGATTGTCGAGTTCACCAACTTTTCGAGAAGGTGATTTTTGATTTTCAAGATACTTCTGGTTGGCTTCATCCAAAGTTTGGGAAAGCGTTATGGCTGCAGTATTATCGTACTTTTTACCTAAATGTTCTAAGGAAACTGCCAAAGCAAGAAACTCTCCTAAAGAATCCCATCTCAAATGTCCTTCTTTTACAAATTGCTGTACGTGTTTTGGAGCAGATCCACCGGCGCCGGTTTCAAATAATCCACCACCATTCATCAAAGGAACAATAGACAGCATTTTTGCACTGGTTCCCAATTCGAGAATCGGAAATAAATCTGTCAAATAATCACGCAATACGTTTCCGGTAACTGAAATCGTGTCTTTACCTTTTCTTACGCGGTCTAATGTGTATTTGGTAGCTTCGATCATTCCCATAATCTGAATATCCAAACCGTCAATATTTTCTTCTTTCAGGTAGGTTTTCACTTTTTTGATCAGTTCAGCATCGTGTGCACGATTTTCATCTAACCAGAAAATAGTAGGCCAACCTGTTTCTCGTGCTCTTCGGACTCCAAGCTCAACCCAATTGCGAATAGGAGCATCTTTAGCCTGACAAGCTCTCCAAATATCACCTTCTTCCACTTCTTGAGAAATTAATACTTCTTCTGAATCAACTAACACAACCTCAACTTTTCCATCGGCTTCAATTTCAAAAGTCTTGTCGTGCGATCCATATTCTTCAGCTTTTTGCGCCATCAACCCAACGTTTTGAACTGTTCCCATTGTGGTAGGATCAAAAGCACCATGTTTTTTAGCGTCTTCAACTGTTACATCATACAAACCTGCATAAGTACTGTCCGGTATAACAGCCAAAGTTTCTTCTGTTTCATCATCAGCATTCCACATTTTTCCGCCACTTCTTATCATAGCAGGCATGGATGCGTCAATAATCACATCACTTGGAACATGGAGATTGGTAATTCCGTTGTGTGAATCGACCATTGCCAATTTTGCATTATCTTCCAATACTTGATCAAAAGCAGCTTTAACTTCTTTATATTTCTCTTCCGGAAGTTCTTTAATTGCTTCTAAAACAGCACCTAATCCACTGGTTGCATCTGCTCCTACAGATTTTAACTCCTCGGCATATTTCTCATAAACATCTTTGAAATACACTTCAACTGCATGGCCGAATATCTTCGGATCAGAGACCTTCATCATGGTCGCTTTCATATGCAATGAAAATAGAACATCATCTTTTTTAGCTTTTTCAATTTGATCAGCTAAAAAATCTTTCAATGCTTTTTTACTCATAAAAGTTGCGTCTAAAACTTCTCCTTTCAAAAGCTCAAGATTTTCTTTTAGCAGTTTAGAGTTTCCATCTTTATCGGTAAACTTGATGTTTACTTTCCCTGCTTTATCCATAGTGATGGATTGCTCGTTGTGATAAAAGTCATCTGCGTTCATAGAAGCGACGCTTGTCTTGGAATCTTTTTCCCATTCGCGAATCTTATAAGGATGTTTTTTCGCCATGTTTTTCACAGCTTGTGGTGCACGACGATCAGAATTTCCTTCTCGTAAAACAGGATTTGCCGCGCTTCCTTTTACCCTATCGTATTTTGACCGAGTAACAATTTCAGCTTCAGTGGCAGGCTCAGCAGGATAGTCCGGGAGATCATATCCTTTCGATTGCAATTCTTTAATCACCGCCAAGAGTTGCGGAACAGAAGCGCTGATATTTGGAAGTTTAATAATATTGGCATCCGGATCTTTAACCATCTTGCCCAATTCTGCAAGTGCATCCGGGGTTTGTTGATCTTCGGTCAACACTTCAGGAAATTGAGATAAAGTTCGTGCAGCTAAAGAAATATCCTTGGTCTCTATATCGATTTCAGAAGACTTGGTATAAGCTTCAATAATAGGAAGTAGAGAGTGCGTTGCTAAATAAGGAGCTTCATCTGTTTTGGTATAAGTAATTTTTGGATTTTTTGCCATTGATATATTTATTTAAGAAAATTATTTGTTCTTTAACTACAAATCAGTTTTATTTGCTACTGATTTTTCCGAATAGTTGCAAATGTAATAATTATAACACTTTTTTGAATGATTATCCTATTAGAAATTTGTTAATATTCAACAGTATAGCGCGTTTAAAACTCGCTCCTGTTTTCTATTAAAGAAAGATTTTCTACACTATAGAAAAGACACTTAAATCAATAAGTTTTTCCTAATTTTATCGCCAAAATAAATACATGACAGCAAACTTTATATTTGGTGTTTTAATCTTTATTTTAATTGCAGATTATATCTTCAATTCAATATTGGATTATCTCAACGCCAAAAAATTTGATGATGAACTCCCGAAAAAATTAAAAGACGTTTATGCTCCTGATGAATACCTTCGTTCTCAACAATACAAAAAAGAACGCAGTAGATTTTCAACCATACAAACAGGGTTCTCATTGGTATTAATTCTGGTATTTCTTTTTTTAGACGGATTCGCATTTATCAACGACATCGCCTTATCTATTAGTGAAAATGAAATTCTCACCGGACTGATTTTCTTTGGAATTATTCTGTTGGCCAGCGCAATAATCAATATCCCTTTCTCTTACTACAGCACTTTTGTAATAGAAGAAAAATATGGCTTTAATAAGATGAGTCGAAAAACTTTCTTTTTGGATTTGATTAAAGGGGCCGTGATGACCAGCATAATTGGTGGAGGAATTTTAGCTTTAGTTATTTGGATTTATCAGTTGACCGGCAGTAGCTTCTGGCTTTATGCTTGGGGGTTTATCACTGCGTTTTCCCTTTTTATGAATATGTTTTACAGTCGACTTATTGTTCCGATTTTCAACAAACAATCTCCGTTGGAAGAAGGAAGTCTGCGTACTAAAATTGAAACTTACGCCAATAAGGTAGGATTTGCCTTAGATAATATTTTTGTTATTGATGGCTCAAAACGCAGCACAAAAGCCAACGCTTATTTTTCCGGATTTGGTCGGGAGAAAAGGATCACCCTATACGATACTTTAATCGATGATTTAGAAGAGGAAGAGATAG
>DATGSA010000348.1:0-5600 GCA_035303085.1 Flavobacteriaceae bacterium | reverse complement strand
ACCACATTTTTTGGTGCTCATAGCGGGTTAGCGATGGGCTCGATCTATTTGTGTGGAAGTGATGAACAAAAAGAGGAGTGGCTACCGGCCATGCAAAAGTTGGATAAAATTGGTGCTTTCGGATTGACAGAACCTGAAAGTGGTTCGGATGTGTCGCAAGGGATGAGGACTACTTGTAAGTTTGATGGGGAGAACTGGATCCTCAACGGTCAAAAGAAATGGATTGGAAATGCTACTTTTTCGGATGTAACCGTTGTTTGGGCGCGTGATGAAGATTCCGGCAAGGTAAAAGGCTTTTTGGTTCGGAAGGAAAACCCGGGATTTTCAGCTGAAAAGATTAAAGGAAAAATGGCTTTAAGAGCAGTTGAAAATGCGTTGATCAAACTTGAAGATTGCAAGGTTCCGGAAAGTGATCGCTTACAAAAAGCGGAATCTTTTCGCGATACCGCCAGGGTTTTGAGAATGACGCGCGCTGGAGTGGCATGGATTGCGGTGGGCTTGTCGAGAGGAGCTTATGAAAGTGCTTTGAAATACACTAAAAAACGAGAACAATTCGGTCGGCCGATTGCTTCTTATCAGTTGATCCAAAATCATTTGGTTGAAATGTTGTCCAATCTTACCGCTATGCAAACTTTAGTATATCGACTGTCAGAAATGCAAGACGAAGAAATCTTGACCGATGAACATGCTTCGCTTGCAAAAGTTTATTGTACACTACGTATGCGAGATATCGTAAGTCGAGCCCGAGAAGTGATGGGAGGAAACGGAATTTTACTGGAATACGACGTAGCCAGATTCGTAGCCGACGCCGAAGCAATTTATAGTTATGAAGGAACAAAAGAAATCAATACGATGATTGTCGGCAGAGCAATTACCGGATATAGTGCTTTTGTGAGTTAATAGAATTTGTTTCTAACATTATAATTGAAAGCGTTAACGAACTATTACAAGAAAAAACTTATATCTATTATTTTGTCATGCTGAAAAAATTCGAGGCAAGAAGAAGTTTATTCAGAATCTCAAGGTTTAAAGTAAGTTGATTCGCAAATTCGTTTATTCAAAAAAGTAATTATTCCGCAGTAGAACTTTTCCAAAGTACTTGTGTATCGTTGTAAAACTTTGGAAAAGTGCTTGATTGCTTGGATTAGTAAGAAATGGTACTAACTTTTTAAAGGTTCTAATCCGACCCCCTTTCTTTGGAAAAGTGCGAAAGGAAACATTCTCTAACTCGAAAATAAATTTTGGATTGATAGCTTTGGAGTGGATTTCCAGCAATTCCAATTAAGCGGTTAATTACTCTACGTCGTCATGAAAAAAAATATTTTTAATCTTTATGTATCTTCGCTCACTCTTCCCGATACCAAGTCTGCGTTCTTCCAAATAAGGAAATTCCAATATATCCTCTTACTTCCAAGGTGTTTTCATCTTTAAGGGTAATTTTGGCTTTATATTCTTTCCCATTATTGGGATCGAGAATAGTTCCACCTTTCCAAGTGTCAGAATCACTTTTTTCTAAACCCCAAAGAATGATCATTCCATCGATAGGTTTGTCTTTTTTATCTCCTGAACACTTCGTGCATTTTGCATCCTCTCTGCCCGGAGTGAGGATTTTGACAATTTGCCCTTCTAATGTTTCGTCCTCCGTTTCGTAAATCTTCACATAAGATTTTTCTTCTTTTGTTTCATCGTCGATGGTTTTCCATACTCCTAACGGGGTTTGCCCATAAATCAAGATTCCAAAAAGAAGAAAAAAACCGGTAAATACTGTTTTTTTCATAGGATTTAGTTATTTGTTTTTACTAAAGTATAATTTATTTTTGATAAATTGGTGCTGCTAAACAGTTTAAACTCAGAAATAAAATTATTATTTCTTTCGAAAATTCCATGGAGCCACAGGATTAGGCGTTTCCCAAAGACCGCGTTTATGTTTACGGGCTTCTTGCTCCAATACATCATAAGAGTCATCCTTGGAATACTTTTTATAATGCCACGCATAACCATTTTCAACCATAGTTTTATTGATATTCTCACCTTCTTCTGTATAAATTGTAGCGATAAGTCGACCAAATCCATCAGTTTTTCTTTGACAGACCACCGTTACTTTCTTCCCTTCAATTCGCTCTCTAAGATATTTGCCAGCAGCTTTCCCAAACGGTTGACTTCCTCGCGTTTCGGGCGCATCGATATGATCTAAACGAAGTCTCATGAATAGATCGTAATAAATAATTTCGGCCGTATCTCCGTCGATTACCCTTAAAATTTCAGTTTCAAAAGCAATCGTATCTAACCGACTGATCGATTGCTCCTTTTGCTGTTTTTGAATTTTTAGTAACTCCGAGTCCGTCTTTTTAGGCTGAGGTTGTTCTGTGGGAATTTGTCGACCACAAGAGAACATCAACGCAATTAAAATGACTAAGCCAATTCGGTTGAAAAATTTGGAGAAATGATTTGATACCATGGAATTAAATTATGGGTGGAAGATATTGAAATTTTTTAAGTTTTATGATATTTGGGTTATTTCAGGAAAATTATAGGGGAAGATTGTCATTTTTAGGGATTGGTTTCGTAAAAAAACTTAAAAGCTTGATTTAAATTGGTTATGTTTGATTGTGCTAAAAATTAAACTGGAGAACAATATATTTTAAAAAATATCTTCGATGCTTTTGAAGAATTCTACGATAAATTAAAAACAAATGAACCAATCGTCATGTAGGCTTGCCGAAGGAAGAAGATGATTTTATTTTAAGGAACGATTTACGACATTGAAACCGGAGTTTGAAGAACAACTGGGAAAAAGAGAAAAGGTTGAATGAATAGACAAAGGAAAATTTAAAGGAAATAGAGCTATGATGTTCAAAGAATTAAGAATGTCAAAGTAGCATATCGAAATACTGCAAAGAGAAGTGGTTGTAAGGGGTACAGAATTATCAACAATCTTATGAAACCTGACAAATAAAGAGTAAATTAGTTGCGTTATGACCAGTGAAATAATATTATATCAAACAGATGATCTGCCTGAAAGAATAGAGGTAAGGTTGGAAGATGATACGGTTTGGTTAAACCAAGAACAATTATCGAGTCTATTCCAAAGAGACCAGTCTGTAATTTCACGGCATATTCGCAATGTTTTTAAAGAGGGAGAATTAGAAGAGAAAAGCAATATGCAAAAAATGCATATTCCTAATTCTGACAAACCAGTGGCTTTTTATAATCTCAACGTTATTATTTCCGTCGGTTACCGTGTTAAATCCAAGCAAGGCACGCAATTTCGTATTTGGGCAACCAATGTTCTAAGAGATTATATGCTGAAAGGTTATGCTTTAAATCAACGGATGAATCGAATTGAGAATTCCGTTGAATCCTTGACTAATAAAGTGCAGAAAATCGATTTTCAAATAAAATCTAAGGATTTACCGGAAAAAGGCCTCTTCTTCGAAGGACAAATCTTTGATGCCTATCAATTGGTTACCGATATCATACAAAGTGCACAATCGTCGGTTATACTGATTGATAATTATATAGATAGTTCGGTATTGACACTTTTAAGCAAACGCAAAAAAGAAGTGGACTGTACGATTTACACCAAAAAAATAACCAAAGGCCTACAATTGGACCTAAAAAAACACAATCAACAATATCCGTCCATTGAACTGAAAGCTCTAAAAACTTCCCACGACCGTTTTTTGGTGATTGATGAAAAAGAACGCTATCATATTGGTGCTTCCCTAAAAGATTTGGGGAAAAAATGGTTTGGATTCTCAAGAATGGATAGTCTGTGTATAGAGGTGCTGAATAAATTAAAGCCACTAAATCAAGGCGGTTGAAATATCATTTGAGATTTTGGAATCAAAATAAAGGGGGAAGATTAATACTGTCCTAAATAATATTGATTGTTCATTTTTTTCCATTACTTCCCTTTGGTCAGTGAGACCGTTTTGCTAAGTGGATGAAAAAACGAAGTCTCATAAATAAATCGTAGTAGATAATCTCAACAGTATCGCCATCAATCACCCGTAAAATTTCGGTTTTAAAAGCAATCGTATCCAACCGGCTGTTCGATTATTCCTGCTGATGTTTTTGAATCTTCAGTAGAACGGAATCAGAATTAAGCTGAGTGCTTTTTTAGTTGAAATTTATCTGTCGTATGAGAAAGTCAACGTAATTAGAATGACTAAACCAATTCGGTTGAAAAAAACTTGAGTAATATCTGCTTTCCTGTTTTAAACATAATTGCGAAAGGTATTGAATCTCTATAACACTTAATTTATGTTGTGACAGATTAGGAGAAATGAGCGAATTTTCGGATATTTAAAACATATTTCAAAGGATATGGCAACAGTAGATGAAATACGGAATGGATTGATTGATAAAATATTGTCTATTAAAAATAAAGATTTTTTAGTAGCGCTTGACAAACTAATTACTTCAAGTTCATCCGAATCGGAAATAGTCGAATTGACTAAAGAACAAAAAAAATGCTTGAAATGAGTGAACAAGATATCAAAAACGGAAAGTTGATTGCTCAAGAAGCGATGGATAAACGAAATCTGGAATGGCTAAACGCAAAATAATTTGGACACGAACAGCTGACATTCAGTTCGTAGGAGTTTTAGAGTATTGGGCTAAAACAAATAAATCTACTGCTTATTCCAAAAAACTTGTAAAAATAGTCTCCGAAAGAACAAAGCAAATTGCTGGCAAACCTTTCATTTACAAATCGACCGATTTTAAAGATATAAGGGTGGCTTTAATTGGCAACTTTAGTCTTGATTTATTACAAAGCTAAAAGTTCGTCAATCCCGTCGCTACTGCGATTATACCAAACGTTAATCTCACTGGAAATCAGACGCAAAAAAGACTGAAATTGCCTAATATTGCTTGAGAAGAATTTAGTTGAATACACAAAGCAAAATACATGGCACAAGAAGATAAAATCGTCATCATCTGTCCAAGCGAGAGATACACAAAAGCTTGGATGGATGGTCTGAGAGAGAAAGCACCTCACTTTGAAATTGAAATTTATCCCGACGACACCAATCGAGAAGAAACCGAGTTTGTCCTGGCTTTCGATCCACCGGAAAATGCTTTTGCGAAATATCCGAATTTAAAAGTGGTGGCTTCGATGGGAGCAGGGGTGCAATCGATTTTAAATGACCCCAGCTTGCCGGAAAATGTGGAGGTTACAAAAGTAGTGCAGACCGAGCATCAGCAAGATATAGCAGAATTTGTTTTGGCGCTTTGTTTAAATCACTTGAAAAACTTGATGGTTTATACCCAAAATAAATCGCAGAAATTGTGGGAGCCGCGAAAGTATAAAAGGGCGGAGGAAACCACTGTCGGAATTATGGGAATCGGTGCAATCGGTCAGGTTATCGGAAAGTTGTTAGTGCAAAATAATTTTAAGGTTACCGGTTGGTCTTCCTCTAAAAAAGACATAGAAAACATTCAGACTTTCCACGGAAACAATCAAAAAGAAGCATTCTTAAAAACGGCTGATATTTTAGTCTGTATTTTACCGCTTACTGAGGAAACCAAAGGGATTTTGAATACAAAGGTTTTCGAGAAATTACCAAAAGGAGCTTATTTGATTAATGTGGGAA
>DATGSA010000347.1:0-13197 GCA_035303085.1 Flavobacteriaceae bacterium | reverse complement strand
CGGATCGCAAACGCGAATTAGATGCTATTCAATATCTTATCGATCAGATGGATCCCAAGAGAGTAGTGCAGTTCCCCGAAGAGGTACACGTCGAAGGGGGAGATGTTATGCCTTACCACGATTATATTTTTGTCGGAACTTATCAAGGAAAAGACTATTCAGATTATATCACCGCCCGAACAAATCCCAAAGCTATTGGAGCCTTACAAGAGCTCTTCCCGACCAAGATTGTAAAGTCTTTTAACCTTAGAAAGTCCAACACCGATCCAAAAAATAATGCGCTACATTTAGATTGCTGCTTTCAACCGGTGGGGAAAGACAAAGCAGTGATTCATAAAAATGGATTTTTAGAGGAAGAAGAATACAATTGGCTGGTTGATAATTTCGGCAAGGAAAATATTTTTGAAATTACGAAGGATGAAATGTACGAAATGATGAGTAATTTCTTTTCTATAAGTGAAGATGTCGTGATTTCTGATCAGCGTTTCAACCGACTAAATACCTGGCTCACAGAACAAGGAATTACCGTAGAAGAAGTCCCGTACGGAGAAATATCCAAACAAAGCGGTTTGTTGAGATGCTCTACTTTGCCGTTGGAAAGAGAGTAGGAAGATTGAGGATTTGAGATTGGAGATTGAAGATTTTTGATTGATGCTAATGTTGAAAAAAATCATTTCAACAAAATGATATAAGGAATTGACGACTTTTGAATAGAAAAGAGAAACAAAATCTACCCTTCTTTTTTCAAGAAGGGATGTAAAAACTCGCGTCAGCGAAGTTTTTACGGGGAGGTTAGTGCGAAAAGACCAACCACGGAGCACGCAAAGGTTTACGCAGAGAAAGTTACCTCGCGACATAACCCTTCAAGGGTTCCAAACCCTTGAAGGTTTTACCCCGCTACAGAAGCTTTTTGGCATATATGGAACAATTCAAAACTCTCAACTAAATCCTACCACCCACGACCTACCACCTACATCCTACGACCTACAACCTAAAAAAAACTACAACTGATAAGAAATCACAAACAAAGCCGTTCTGGGTTGCACATAGATTTTGCGGTCGTAAATCATAAACTGATCTACCGAGTGACTTCGTTTATACCGCACATCAAAAATATTATCTACGCGAATCTCAAATCCCCACGGACTGTTGTCTTTGCTGTAAAACAAAGAAGCATGCGCCAACTGAAAATCCTGACTTTGTGAGGAACTGTGGTCTTTGGTGTGGTTGTATTCGTAATTGGCTTTCAGAATAAAATCTTCCCAGAAATTATACCGCAAATCCGCATAGGGACTTAGGGAAGTATACCGGTTTTTAAAATCATCAGAGGAAGTGCGACTTAAACGATGGGATAAACCCAAATCGAGATTGGGTAAATCTTTAAACCGCGTTCGAAAATTTAAGCGATACTGCAGACTTTGCGCATCATAATCCAATTTCTCCTCATTGACCACCCGACTGTAATCTGATATTGAAGCATTAATCCGAAGTCCGGAAGAAAAGTATTTCCAGCGTTTGTTTAGAAAAGCCATAAAAGAAAGATTGTTCTCCGGGAAACTGCTGTAAAAAGTAGTGCTGATTTGATCGATACCTTCCAAAACCGTAGATTGACTTATAGATTTCTCCTGACGGCGATAATTCAAATTAAGGTTATACGTAAGTCCACTGGCCAAACTGAAATTTCTATACATCAAAGAGAACTGGTGATAAATTGAATTTTCCAGGTCTTCATTTCCTTGATACAGCTGATTAAAACTTCGCAAGCTCAACCGATTGGCATATTTCTCAGCATCGGCAAAGGAAGATTTTAAGTTGTAATTAAACTCCAATTTGCGTGAGGAACTCATTTTGTATTCCAGTTTAAATTCGGGTAATAAAATCCCTTTATTCTCTTGCGCTATCTTTTCGGAAAACTGTTTGGCTTGCCAGAAATAGTGTTGATACATCAGTCCCGGTCTGAAAATAACTTCGCCGATTTTAAATTTGTATTGAAACCCGATATACGGATTGATCAAGTGATATTGCAAATCATTATTAAATCCGGCTGCTCCAAAATCATTGATACTGCCATCCATCAAACTTTGATAATCTTGTGTGTTATAAGACTGGTCAAAGAAATATAATCCACCCTGGGGATATAAATGATTGGTATTGTTCAACACCCAATAATGTTTAAAATTAACCCGACCGGAATGCGTGGTAGAAGCATAGTCTTGGTTAAAATGATAAGCATCGGCATCTTCTTCATCTATAAACGGAATGATTTCAGAAAACACCGGTCGGTCAAAATCCCATTCCGACAGCCGGTTGCTCTTTTTAAAACTGTGTTCTGCTTTGATTTCAGAAGTATGCTCATAAGTGGGTTGCGTGTTATAACGGAAATACTGATTGATCTCCACATCATGCGGATCTCGACGACTTGCGGTATGGTTTAAACTGTCACTTACATAAGAATCCAACTGATTTCGATATCGATTATTGGTGACATTAGCGAGTAGATCATAAGCCAAATCCTTGGAGATTTCCGGGGTATAACGCAGTTTTATTTTGTTGAAATTGCTGAACCCTTTATCGGTGTTATAGGTTTCTCGATTTTCGATTAACTGATCTTGCGTCAGATATTCTGTCTGGGTTTCGCTTTCAGATTGGACTTCTTGTTGCGCCACAATAGCATAAGCCTCTAACCGAAGATTTTTACTGATCTTCTGCGTAAAATTGGCAGCACCGAATTTCATTTTCTTGTGTTTGATATCCGTGCTGTTGGAGAATTGTGTCAATCCCGCATCTCCCGATTGCACCGGATTATCGATAAAACTCATATAACCACCTTTAAACCGTATGACATCCTGAAAATCCAAAGGCGATTCGTTGATGTTGTTAAAACTGCCGATAAAATTAAAAGTGGTATTCGGACTGTAATAAAAAAGCGTGGGGTGAATATAATAGCGATCTTCAATTCCTCCTCCGGCTTGGGTTTCGCCAAAGACAAAATCTTTTTTATCCTTTTTCAACTTGATATTCATCGCCATGCGATCGCTGTCGCTCAAGCCTTTCATAAAGGAAACTTCATTATAATTGTCGATGGCTTCCACTTCTTCCACCGCATCGGCAGGAATGTTCTTAACCCCCAATCGCGTATCTCCGCCAAAAAAATCCTTACCGTCAACCATTAACTTGCTTACTTTCTTTCCGTTGACGGTAACATTTCCATCGCGATCGACTTCCACGCCGGGTAGTTTCTCGAGCAATTCTTTGAGTTTGCGCTCGTCTCCGGTTTTAAATTTATCCGTGCGATACGTGATCGTGTCTTCCTTTACAATCATGGCCATTTTTGCTTTCACCACCACTTCTTCTAAAGATTCAGTACTCTCTTTTAAATGAAAATCTTTGTTTGTGTCTTCCGCAATGCGCAGCGTATCGGTAAGTGAAGAAAACCCCAGTGAAGTAATCTCAATTTTATAGGAAACATCTGCAGTGAGCGTGAGTTTGTAAGCCCCGTCTCGATCGGCAATGGCAAAAGTGATGTTTTCCTCATCCGAAACCGGCGTCGCAATCAAGTTGGTGTTGGGAATACCTGCCGATACACTATCTAAAACTTGTCCTTGTAGTTGGGCGTTTTGGGCGTGAATAGAGGAAAACCCGCTTAGTAAAAAGAGGATTAATAACAGCGGGTTAAAAAACGGTGATTTTAAGAAGGACGGTTTGTTGGTCAATTTTAAAGCAAGGGGTTTAGGAATATAAAGCGTAAGGGATTAGTTTGGTAAAACATGGGGTTTTTAGCAAGTTTAGTTCTTTGAAGATTCTATCCTCCCTTATTGGTCTTTTTTTGCATTTTTTTTCTAATTGAAATTTTTCTTGTTTATTTTTTGATTAATTATTCTTCAGCGTTATAATATTTCACTGGGTTTTTTTTGATTTTTTCATCAACATCCTTAATGTAATCCATCGTTACTTTCTCTCCTTTTTTTGGAGAAGTGATTTTTTTGTTATGCTTTGAGAGTTTGATGTCTTTTGCATATATAAAATACTTACCTCGTTCAAAACCTAAAATCATACCCGGTAAACCAACCATTCCCATTGGTCCAAAAGAAAAAGGCAATTCATTGGCAAACCATACTGTAACTTCTTTTTCCGGTTGGATGTCGTTGACATAAATATTGGTTTTGGCCTTCTGGCACTGATATCCGGCAATAGTTTTAAATTCATTTTTAATTTGCCATTTCAAATCACTAACCTTACTCTGGATACGAACGAGTTTAAGATATTCTCGCTGATGTATATTTAAATCTTCTGGAAGATTCGTGTAAAATACTCCTTTACCTCCTACAAAGGCTAACCCCATATCAAGATCAGGCCCCTTATCTATTTCAATACTTTCCTTATGTTGAAACAAAGCTTCAGTTGGATTAAAAACTAAATCAAATCGAAGATGTGGAATGGCACGATCTCTTTTTGAATAAATATCAGACAAATGTTGTTTGGCTTCTTTCTCTGCCGAACTCTTAACTCGAGTAGTATCTTTTTTGTTTTGTGATTCATCCAAAGATTTCACTTTATAGGTTATCTCTCCGGATTGAACTTGAGCTTGGCTTAGGACAATTGAGAATAGGGCAGTAATTAAAATTAAAATAATCTTTTTCATAATTTTAAATTGAAAAGAAGAATATTAATAAATTTCATTTACTAATATTCTTCTTAGAAAATTAACAACTTAATTTTATTGACTATAGCATTCTCGACGACAAGTATAATAAATAGGCATAGCAATATTATTGGCTTCTACACCTTTCATATCATGTTCTTCTTTTAAACCTTCAAGAATATGTTGTAACATATAATTGCATTGATCGCAAGGATCAGAAAAAGCTATAGTGTTTTTTTGTTGTTCAGCATTTCCAGCAAAAGAAACACCAATCAACATCACTAAAGATAACATAAAAACTTTCATAATCCCGAATCGACAATAAACTTAAATAAATAAAACACGGGTTTCTTTTTGTCTCTCGGGATTAAACCCAGAACAATAGATTAAAGAATACATCGGTTTGGTTTAATAATAAAATTTTAAAGATTAATAATAGTCCAAACCTACACGCACACACAACCAAATCTAAAATGTTAAAACCTATATTTTATCATGAATTCGCCGAAAAATGATGGTGCTCAAAACTATCTAAAACCTCTCCTTGTAATTGGGTGTTTTGGGCGGTAACTCGAGCAATGTTTAAAAATAGAAATATAGAAAATAATAAAATTTTTAAGGGAAAGGCAGAACAGAGTTTCGACATTAAAAATACTTTTTGTTGCTGTTTTTAGATAATTGTAATACCTATATAGTTAACGCGCTTTTACATAATCCATTTTCATTTGGTGTAACACTTCTTCAAGATCCGCTAATTTAACTACTTTTCCTTTCGTGGGTTTCGCGATGTTTTGAGGCTTTTTATCGAGTCTAATCTTATCTGCATAGAAAGTGTAATAACCTTGTTTTACTTCTAAAATTAATCCAGGCAAGCCACTATAAAATGCAGGTCCAAATTGAAAAGGGATTTCTTTGGTAAACCAAGCTGTTGCCACATCTCCTTTTCCAAAATCAGGTTTAAATTTGACCGTAGCTTTATAACATTGATAACCTTGAATTATTTTGGTTTCCTTGGTTATCTCCCAATTGAAATCGCTTATGGAATGAGTGATTAAAATATCTTTTCCCCAAGTATTTAATTGATGATTGGTTTTATCTTTTTCTAAATTGGTGTGATAAACACCCTGAACACCTACATTTGCAGCTGTTTTATCAAGATCAAATCCATCGTCTGTTGCCATCGTTTCAATCTTTTTAAAGCTACTTTCGTTTTGATTAAAATCTAACTGATAATTTAAATAAGGAAGGGTTCTAACTTGATTTTTAAACATCATCCGTAAATAGGCAGTCAGTTGCTCTGATCGATCTTCATTTAAGATATCGTCCATCATTTCTTCGTCAGCTTCTACTTTATAGTTAACCGTTCCCGAAACTATTTGTGCCTTAATTACTTGAATACCTAAACAGCAAAAAAGAAGAATTAAAAAAGTATTTTTCATCGATTTAGAAATTTAGGGTTAAGCAATTTTTATGTGTATTTTATTTTTCCTCTCCTTCAAGGATCTTGGCAGCTTCTAAAGGGTTTTTACTGATTTCTTTAGCATACACTCTCAACTCTTCTTCCGTTAATCGTTTCCCTTTTTTTGGTGGATTGATTTTGAGTTCCTTTTCGGAAAGATTGATTTCTTCGGGGTAATACATATATCCGTTTCTTTCTAATCCCAAGATTAAACCCGGCAGTCCGGACTTTCCAATCGGACCAAAGGAAAAGGGTAATTCTTTTGCAAACCAAACCGGTATGTCCACGTCAGGATGTTTTGGACTTATGTTGATGGTAGTAATTGCTTTTTGACATTCATAACCTGCAATCGTTTGAAATTCATCTTTAAGCTCCCAATCGATTTCGCTTATTTCACTTTCAATTAAAAGTAACTTATTAAAAAACCCTTTTTGATTAAGAACAATATCTTCTTCAATATTAGTATAAAAAACACCTTTTCCACTCATAAAGCTTATTGCGTAATCTATATTGCCGCCGGCATCCGTATCCATAGATTTTCGATGTTTGAATAGCGCTTCATTTTTATTGAATTCTAATTTAAACTCAAGGTAAGGTAAGGCTTGTTTAGTTTGCTTGCGTATCTGGCTTAATTGGGCCTGAGCCATTTGCTCTGCTTGGTTTTCCGGTTTAGAATGACTGGGCTCTTCGAATCCTTTTAGCTTTTTTATTTTATAAATTATCTCTCCGGATTGAATTTGGGCATAGATAATATGTTGACTAAAAATTAATGTGAGTAATAAAAATAGAGTTCTCATGCTTTGATATTAAAAAGGTTTTGAAGAAAATGTCTTGGTTTTACGGCTCTAATTGCTAAAGTAATTAATTTTATTGAGATATTAACAAATCCGTTAGACTTGTCATGCTGTTCGACCCAGGCAAATCAGTATCTCGAGTAGTATTATTCAACGTCAGCCCTGTCTTGTCAAGCTGTCCTCCCAAGGCGGATCAGCATCTCGCGAAACCCTCTTCGCTTCTTACTTGCCATAAACCCAATCATCCTGGAAAAGTATTCCGCGAGATCCTGAATAAATTTCTCCTTCGTCGAAATTTTCCAGGATGACAGGGGGTAGGGGGAATTTTGCGCTCAATGGAAAATTTTTGCGCATATCGATTAATGTTTTCTGAAGCCTCTCCCATGCGTTTTGTCATGCTGTCCTCCCAAGGCGGATCAGCATCTCGCGAAATCCTCTTCGTTTATTACTTACCGCAAATCCAATCATCATGGAAAAGTATCCCGCGAGATCCTGAAAAATTTCTCCTTCGTCGAAATTTTTCAGGATGACAAGGGAGGTGGAAATGTTGTGTTCGAATTTATGTTGCGCGAAGTGTTATTCTGTCCTTTATGCTTGAACGAATGCCCCGCTCGTTCAACCTACAACCAAACAGAAAGCAATAAAACTCCAGTTCTTGTTTATTCCCTTAACCTCTTTTCCTCCCAGTCTTTCATAGCTTGGTTATATTCCGTTAAGCTCACCGCTTTCCCTTTGGTGGGTGTTTTAATATTTTTCTTTTGCTCGGATAATTTTATTTTATCCGCATAAAAATAGCGATGATTGCGTTCTAAACCCAAAATCATGCCCGGTAAACCTGCAAATCCCATCGGACCAAATTGAAAAGGCAAAGCAGGCGCAAACCAAGCGACAATCTCACCTTTTTTAATACTATTCAAATCAACAGTAGTCGTCGCTTTCCGACATTGATATCCTTGAATTTCTTTGGTTTCATTTGAGATTTTCCAGTCTAAACTATCCAATGAAGATCTGACAAGCCAGTTGTTTTCAATTCCTTCAAATTGATGAAGTAGAATTCGTTCATCTGTATTTGTGTAATATACGCCACTCATTCCTGCTCCTGATGCTGCTCGGTTTAAATCCACTCCACCGTCACTGTCCAGGGTGTTGGGTTTATCAAAAAGGGAAGCACTGGAATTGAAAGCCAAACTCAACTCAAGAAAAGGAAGTGCCTTCTCATTTTTTTTCATTGTTTTTTTGACGAACTGGACAGCCATTTCGTTGTCATTAGCGTCGAGAATAGAATCTTTCCAATGATGATAATCGGCTGTAGTGGTAACTTTATAAGTAATTTCTCCGGACTGGATTTGAGAAAAACTCAATTGTACAATAAATAGAACAGCAACAAGCAATATTATTTTTTTCATGGTGTCTTTAAGTTAAAAATAAAGGAAGGGTTGTCTTAAAACCTTTTCCCTTTATAGTTAATGGATTAGTTAATTATTGCAATTTTCAATGCAAGTTGGAAGATGGCAAACAAAAAACTCAAGTACCTTTTGGTTAGTATAAACTTTTATGTTCATCTAAGACTTTCTTCATACCAAACTTGGAAAATACAATTAGATAAGAAAAAATGGATTTAATTGCTTTTAATTAGATTATTCATCCTTTTGTCTATTTCTTCATTTTTTTTAATAATAAAATCTTGTGTTACTTTCTTCCCCTTTGTGGGCTTGGTAATCTTGCGATCTTTTTCAGAAAGCTTTATTTCATTGGCATAAATGAAAAATTTAGATCTCTCATATCCTAAAATCATGCCCGGTAAACCTACCATCCCTGCTGGCCCGAAAGAAAAAGGTAAGTCTTTTGCAAACCATACAGTAATCTCTTTTTCAGGATGAACCGAATTGATATAAATGGTTGTCGTTGCTTTTTGACAATTATAGCCCGCAATGTTTTTGGTTTCTTTGACTATCTTCCACGCTAAATCTGATATTTTTGATTCTAAAAGTATTAATTGGGTATAGTGAAATTTACGAAGAGTTAAATCCTCGGATAGATTAGTATAGAACTTCCCTTTTGTGCCGGTTCCCATAAGAGGATCGATTAAATCTTGACCGGAATCTAACTGCATAGATTCTTCAGAAAAGAAAAGAGCTTCATTCTTATTAAATATCAATTCGTAACTTATGAAAGGTAGTATCTTCTCTTGTTTTTCAAATATTTCAGCTACAAAACTTTCAGCCATAACTTCTTCCTTAGTTTTTTCCTTTGCTTCTTCTTTAGATTTTGTGGTGTCTTTTTGGTTTTTATATTGCTCGGATAATTTAATTTTATAAATAATTTCTCCCGACTGTTGCGCGTGAACAAAAGAGGTGACCAAAAACAGAAGTAATAAAAATGAAAGTTTTTGCATGATCTACTTATTCGATATTAAATGTGATTTTGCCAATGTAATCATATAGAACTGAGTTTTAAGTTCATTATTGGAAAATTTCTCGTGATATCCTTACTTTGAGATAATAAATGTTCAAAATCGAACAATTTTGTTTGCGCTTTGACAAATTGCAGTTACATTCAAAAAAACATGAATAAATAATTGCACTGGGTCGTGGATAGAAACTGAGTTATTTAAATTGTTTTCAATGATAAATGATAAACGTGATATCCGTTGTATTTTCTTAAAAAGACAAATCATTATCTATTAATTTGTTGGTTACAATCCAGAAACGAAGTAATTAATTCTCTTTTACGCTGGTTATTTCGTTTATTGGCCTGTTATAATATTAAATTGTTGGATTTTGTTTTTTCATTTTAATAGGATAATTATATTTGTTTCGAAAGAATTTAAATTCATTTATGAAGAACTTAGATAGAGCTCCAATTGATAGGGTAACAATACCTATCCAAAGATTTATTAGACAAGAAAAGTCCGGCGGACTGGTTTTGGGAATTAGTGTAATCATCGCTTTGTTCTTTGCTAACAGCCCGTGGCGTGCGGAGTATTTTAGCTTCTTCGATCAGGAATTTGGGTTTACTTTTAGGGATAAATCCTACTTAGAATTCAGTTTACTCCATTGGATCAACAACGGATTGATGGCCGTATTCTTTTTTATGGTCGGATTGGAGCTGAAAAGAGAGATTATTGCCGGAGAACTGTCTAATCCGAGAAAAGCATTAATGCCTGTGATTGCAGCAATGGGTGGATTAATGGTTCCCGCTATAATTTATTTTTCGATGAACTCAGTGGGAGAAGTTCAGAATGGTTGGGGGATTCCTATGGCCACTGACATTGCTTTTGCTTTAGGGGTATTATACCTGTTGGGCGATCGAATTCCATTATCTATCAAAGTTTTTTTAACAGCATTAGCCATTATTGATGATTTGGCAGCCGTACTGGTTATTGCGTTTTTTTACACCTCAGATATATCATTGATGAATCTATTTATTGGATTTTTAGTTGTTGCAACAATGTATATCGGAAATAGGCTTGGGGTGAGAAGTATCTTATTCTATGCAATATTGGGAATAGGTGGCGTATGGACAGCGTTTTTGTTATCTGGAGTACATGCGACAATTGCAGCTGTTATAGCGGCATTTACGATCCCGGCCGATGTAAGAATTAAAGAAAAGGTATTTATGGCAAGGATGAAAAAGCTAATAAACCGGTTTTATCGAATTGACCCTGATGATAAAATACCAACAGTCACTTTAGAACAGTTACAGGTTTTAGAACGAATTATAGGAGATACAAAAAGAGCAACCCCTCCTTTACAACGGTTGGAAACTATCTTATCTCCTTTAGTCGCCTTCATTATTATCCCCATTTTTGCATTGGCCAATGCAGGAGTTGACATCATTGATATTAGTCCGGAGAGCCTGTTTGACACTAATGTAGCTTCCGGAGTGGCTTTGGGACTTTTAGTCGGTAAAATTGTCGGAATTATGGGCTTTACTTGGCTGTTTATAAAACTTGGAGTTACCTCTATGCCGGACAATATGGATATGAAAAAACTGCTCGGACTGAGCTTCTTGGCAGCTATAGGATTTACCATGTCTTTGTTTATTACCCAATTGGCTTTTGATACGGAAGCCTATATTACACAAGCAAAAGTAGGGATTTTTGTCGCTTCAATTATCGGAGGAGTAGTAGGTTATCTAATTTTGAAAAAACAAACCGATCCAGAGGTTAAAGAATTTTAACATGGAAACCATTTTGAAAACTAATCAAAAATGCATTTTGAGCAGCTTATTCTAAAAGGAATAATGGTGCAATAATATTTTATTTCTATTTATGTTGAAATAACAAATTATATCAATATATTGCTGATAACGTAAAATAGGCGCGTATAATTGTCTTTATCGGTTTGTTTAGGTCGATTGTTTAAGGATTATTAAAATGTCTAATCTTGTTTTTTTAGTTGAAAAGGGTAATTATATTTGTTTTTTACAGAACTGAAATTGATTTATGAAATACCGAGATAGAGCTCCAATTGATAGGGTAACAATACCTATTCAACGTTTTATAAAGCAAGAAAAGTCAGGCGGTTTGGTATTGGGGATTAGCGTGATTGTAGCCTTAGTATTGGCCAACTCTCCTTGGCGCACAGAATATTTTAGCTTTTTTGATCAAAAATTTGGATTTACTTTTAGAGGGGAAACCTATTTGGAATTTAGTTTGCTTCAATGGATTAATGATGGCTTGATGGCTGTATTCTTTTTTATGGTCGGTTTGGAGTTGAAACGTGAAATAATTGCGGGGGAATTGTCTGATATTAAAAATGCATTATCACCCGTAATCGCAGCAATAGGAGGGTCTTTAGTTCCTGCACTGATATACTTTTCGCTGAATTCCGTAGGCGAAGTTCACAGTGGATGGGGAATCCCTATGGCTACGGATATTGCTTTTGCCTTAGGAGTGCTTTACCTTTTGGGTGATCGAATTCCCTTGTCTATCAAAGTTTTTTTAACCGCTTTAGCTATAATTGATGATTTAATGGCGGTATTGGTGATTGCTTTTTTTTATACCTCAGATATTTCATTGATGAATTTATTGATTGGGTTTTTATTTTTTGCAGCAATGTTCATTGGAAATAGAATCGGAGTGAGAAGTATCTTATTCTATGCGGTTTTGGGAATAGGAGGATTGTGGACAGCGTTTTTGTTATCCGGAGTGCATGCAACAATTGCCGCTGTAATAGCAGCATTTGCGATTCCAGTCGATGTAAGAATTAAAGAATCGGTCTTTTTGGCAAGAATGAAAAAATTAGTAAACCGGTTTTATCGAATTGATCCTGACGATAAAGTACCAACAGTCACTTTCGAACAGTTACAGGTTTTAGAACGAATAATAGGAGATACTAAAAGAGCAACTCCCCCTTCACAACGATTGGAGTCCTTTTTATCCCCTTTAGTGGCCTTCGTTATTATCCCCATTTTCGCAGTGGCCAATGCAGGAGTTGACATAGTCGATATTAGTCCGGATACTCTATTTGATACCAATGTAGCTACCGGAGTTGCCTTGGGACTTTTTGTTGGAAAAGTAGTTGGGATTATGGGGTTCACTTGGCTGTTTATAAAATTCGGAGTTACTTCCATGCCAAGGAATATGGACATGAAAAAATTGTTGGGTTTGAGTTTTCTGGCAGCTATAGGATTTACGATGTCTTTATTTATAACCCAATTGGCTTTTGTTACAGAAGTTTATAAAACCCAAGCAAAAGTTGGAATTTTTGTCGCCTCAATTGCAGGTGGAATAATAGGATATACGATCTTAAAAAGACAGACCGCTCCGGCTGTTAAAGATGATGTTGGGTGAAAGGAGAACCAATTTAAAAAAAACCTTACTTTTCCAAAGTTTTCAAGTCTTCCCTTGTACTTTGGGAAAGTTGAAAATCTTTCTAAAATTAATTTTGACTGCCATTCAAAAATCATAATATTCTTTATCATATGTGATTTGCGCCCTTGCTTTTAAAGCTTTAAATTTGCAAGAAAATTAGGGAAATGAAAAATCAACAAATAGCCAATACGCTTTTAATGGTTCGGCCGGTAAATTATCGCCTGAACGAAGAGACCGCAATTAATAATTTCTTTCAAAAGGAACTTGATTTATCTAAGGAAGACATCACCAAAAAAGCACAAGAAGAATTTGATCAGTTTGTCAGCAAATTGAGAAAAGCTGGAGTTGAGGTTATTGTAGTAGATGACATCAAGGAAAACGATACGCCGGATTCTATATTCCCCAACAATTGGGTTTCTTTTCATCAAAATGGAAATGTGGCTTTGTATCCGATGTTTGCCGAAAATCGCCGTCGTGAACGGCG